>JACPCT010000306.1 GCA_016184445.1 Candidatus Tectimicrobiota bacterium
CATTTCGGCTAGGCTGTGGCGAAGCCCTGGACCGCCCGTCCCGGGGGGGAAGCGGAGGTACCGATGCCATCCATCCGCTGTGCCCTAGCATGTGCGGCTCTTCTTTCGATTCTCTCCCCCGCCAGCGCGCCAGCCCAAACCCAACACCCCACCATCCGGATATCCAACTTCATTCCCGACGATTCGGTGAACGGCCACCAGAACCTTCCCAAGGACTGGACGCTCAAGGTGTGGCAGGGCCAGCCGGACGTAAGGCTCGTCAACGAGAACGGCGAGCCGATCCTCCGCCTCCGCAGCGATAAGGCCGCCGTCTCCATCTACCGCGAGATCAATCTCGACCTCACGCGCTATCCCATCCTTACCTGGCGGTGGAAGGTCACCAAGCTCCCCAAGGACGGGGACGCCCGGATCATGAACCGCGATGATCAGGCCGCAGGCCTCTACGTCATCTTCCCCCGCTTCCCCTCCTTCGTGAACAGCCAGCTGATCGGCTACATCTGGGACTCGAACGTCCCCGAGGGGACCGTCATCCAGAGCAAGAAGAACCCGCTGGTCCACTACGTCGTCGTGCGCAGCGGCGGCCAGGACCTGAACAAGTGGCTCGCCGAGGAGCGCAACGTCCTGGAGGACTACCGGCGGGTGTTCGCCCAGGACCCGCCCGACGTGGGGGGGATCTCGGTCATGATCGACACCGACGACACCCGGGCCGAGGCCGAGAGCTACTTCACCCGCATCGAGTTCAGCGAGACCAGCCAAGCCAATCTTCAGCCCCCACCCAACCGGTTCGTCAAATTCCAGCAGCCCGAGCTGGCCCTCCCCAAATAGTTTTGCGGAGCATGGATGGCCACGCCGCCTGCGGTGAAGTGTTCCCCTCGCGCTCCCGAAAGGTAGAATAGAGGGGGCGGCGGAGAACTGCCGGTTCTCCGCGCCCGCCTGTCATCGCCCGAAAGGAGCTGCACCCCTCATGCCCCGCACCAAGATCGTCTGCACCCTCGGGCCGGCCAGCCGCCACACGTTCACCCTGAGGTCCATGATCCGCGCCGGGATGAACGTCGCCCGCCTGAACTTCTCCCACGGCACCCACGCCGAGCACCGCGCGACCATCCGCAAGCTCCGCCGCCTCTCGGGCGAGGAAGGCTGTCCCATCGCCATCCTGGCTGACCTGGCGGGCCCCAAGTTCCGCCTCGGCAAGGTGCGGGCGGGCGAAGGACTCCGCGAGGGCCGCAAGGTACGCATCGTGTCCCACCCCCTGCTCGGCACCGCCGATCGCCTCTCGCTCAACCGCCCCGAGCTGATCCCCCAGCTCGTCAAGGGCCACCGGCTGATGATCTGGGACGGCAAGATTCAGCTCGAGGTGCTCACCCCGGGCAAGGAGGAGGCGCTCTGCCGCGTCGTGGTGGGCGGCTCCCTCAAGGACGGGGCGGGCGTCAACCTGCCCGATACTTCCCTCGACATCCCCCCCCTCACGGAGAAGGACCTCCTGGACATCGCCTTCGGCGTCAAGGAAGGGGTGGACTTCTTCGGCTTCTCCTTCGTGCGGACGAAGGCCGACGTGGAGCTGTGCCGCAAGGAGATCACCGCCCGCAACGGGGCCGTCCCCATCATCGCCAAGATGGAGATGCGCGAGGCGGTGGAGAACCTCGAGGAGATCATCCAGGCGGCCGACGGCGTCATGGTCGCCCGGGGCGACCTGGGCATCGAGACCCCCCTCGAGCGGGTCCCGATGGTCCAGAAGCGGATGATCGCCTCCGCCAACCGGCACGGGAAGCCCGTCATCACGGCGACCGAGATGCTCCTCTCCATGGTGACCGCCGCCCGCCCCACCCGCGCCGAGGCCGGCGACGTGGCGAACGCCATCCTCGACGGCACCGACGCCGTCATGCTGAGCGAGGAGACGGCGATGGGCCGCAACCCTGCCGCCGTTATCCGGACCATGGCCCGCATCGCCGAGGTGACCGAAGCGGGCATGTTCGAGACCAGCCCCCGGCGGATGCTCCGCCCCGACTTGCGCGAGCGCGGGCTGGCGCACGCCATCGCCCACACGGCCGCGGTCCTGGCCGATGAGCTCGAGGCCGCCCTGATCATCTGCCCCACCGACTCAGGCGACACCCCGCGGCGGGTGGCCCTTCACCGCCCGCGCCAGCAGGTGCTGGCCATCAGCGTCTCCGAGAAGACGGTGCGCCGCCTGGCCCTCTCCTGGGGGGTCATCCCCTGGAAGATCCCGCGCCGCCTGCCCCCGGGCCAGATCGTGACGGAGTTCCGCGAGCGCATCATCGAGGAGAAGCTGGGCCAGCCGGGCGAGTACGCCATCCTCACGGCGGGTTTCCCCTTCGGCGTGAAGGGAGCGCAGGGCCGCATCCTCCAGACCGAGGTGCTCTGAGGGTGGGCGCCCAGCGCCCGAAGGGGGCCCTCCTGGGCGTCGATCTGGGCGGAACCCAGGTGAAGGCCGCGCTCTTCTCGCACTTGGGCGAGCGCGAGGCCGTGGCCCGAGCGGCCTCCCCCTCCCGGGAAAGCGCTGAGGCCATCCTCGGCGCGGTGCTCGCCGCCGCTCGCGAGCTCGGGGAACCCCCGGCGGGCGTAGGGGTCGGCGTCGCCGGAGTCCTGGATCTCCGGGAGGGGCGGGTCGTCCAGTCCCCCAACCTGCCCCCCCTCTCGGGCTTCCCGCTGCGGGAGCGGCTTCGGTCGGCCCTGGGCGGCGTCCCCGTCCAAATGATGAACGACGCCAACGCCGCCGCCCTGGGCGAGTTCCACGCGGGGGCGGGCCAGGCCTGCCGCAGCATGGTTCTCCTCACCCTGGGGACGGGGATCGGCGGCGGCGTCGTGCTCGACGGAAAAATCTGGGAAGGCGCGGCCGGGGCCGCCGGCGAGGTGGGCCACATGTGCGTCCAGGCCGACGGCCCCGAGTGCTCCTGCGGAGGCCGGGGCTGCCTTGAGGCCTGCGTCTCCGGCTGGGCGCTGGTCCGCGACGCCAAGGCCGCCGCGCGGGACCCGGCCTCGGCCATCGCCTCCCTGCCCGAGCTCACGGCGGAGCGGCTGGCCGGCCTGGCCCTCGCCGGGGACGCCGGGGCCCGCGCCCTGTGGGAAAACGCGGGCCGGATGCTCGGCATCGGGGTCGCCAACCTGATGAACCTCCTCAACCCGGAGTGCATCGTCCTCGCGGGCGGGCTCGCCCGGGCGGGCGACCTTCTCCTGGCGCCCGCGCGCCGGGCCTGGGAGCACCAGGCCTTCGAGCGCGCTCGGGCCTCGTGCCAGGTCCGCTTGGCTTCCCTCGGCGAATGGGCGGGCGTCCGGGGGGCGATCCAGCCCTTCCTGCCATGAGCACTTCCGCCCGGCCCCTCCCCTGCCTCCTTCTTCTCGCGGCCCTTCTTCCCCCGCCCGCCGGGGCGGCGAGCACCCCCTTCGGGGCCGGGGAGCGCCTCACCTACCAGATCCGCTGGCTGGGGATTCACGTCCTCACGACGCGCCTGGAGGTGGAGGGGCCGGTCGAGTGGGAGGGGGCGCGGGTGTTCCGCTACCGGCTCCGGCTGAACTCGGCGGGGCTCCTCCACCGCCTTTACCCCGTCCGGGATTCGGCCGTGAGCCTGGCCGACGCCGAAACCCTCGCCAGCCGGCGCGCTGACATCCGCCAGCGGGAGGGTTTCCGCTACCGGAGCCACAAGTGGCTCGTCTTCGGGGACGGTCACGTCCTCTACGGCCGGGAGGACCGGGAACCGGTCCGCCACGAGGCCCCCGCGGGCGTCCTGGACGCCCTGACCGCCCTCTACAAGATCCGGGCCGAGGCGCTGCGGCCCGGCGTCGAGACCGAGATCGCCGTCTTCGACCGCAGGCGCACTCGCCGCGTGCGGGTACGGGTCGCCCAGGCCGAGCGGCTCGACTCGCTGTGGGGGCCGATCCAGACCCTGCGGATCGAGCCCGAGTTCATCCAGGACGACTCCCTGAACCGCAAGGGCCGCGCCTGGATCTGGGTGACGGCCGATGAGGCCCGCATCCCCCTCCGCATCGAGAGCAAGACCTTCGTGGGCTCTCTCGTGGCCCACCTCGTCGAGACCGGCGGGCTGCGGGGCGGCCCCCTGGCCTCCCCGCCTGCGAGAGAGCTCTCCGCTTGGCGGCCCGCCACCCGGATCGTCCGAGAGAACGAGGACGACATCACTGAAAAGTTAGAGCAACTTCTCAATAAAAAGACGAAATCCAACTAAAATCTAATGACTTAAAAAAATTCTATTTTTTCTT
>JACPCT010000307.1 GCA_016184445.1 Candidatus Tectimicrobiota bacterium
GGGATCCAATCTGGAGCCCCAGATGCTCATCGGCGCCCTGGTCCGCGAGGTCCGGGCGCTGGTCCCGTGCGAGCGGTGCCTGCTGGCCTCCTGGAAGCCTGGCCCCAACCAGGTCCACTACTGGCACGTGGAGTCGGACCTCGAGGTCGGCTCTCCTCCCGCGGAGTTCTCCTTCAACGGGACCATGGTCCCCTCCGTCTACCAGACCCTCAAGCCGAACTACGTCACCGATCTGCGGGAGGCGGGCGGGCCCTGGATGACCCACCTCGCCGAGGCCGGGTTCCGCAGCGCCTTGGTCATCCCGATCGTCCTGGAGGGCAAGTGCGCGGCCCACTTGGCCGTGTCAAGCGTGCGCACGAGCGCCTTCTCCCCCGAGCAGGTTCAGGTGCTCCAGGCCATCACCCCTCACCTGGCCATGGCGGTCCGCAACGCCACCCTTTTCTCGCGCTGGAAGGTCCTGGCGGAGCTCAACCAAAAGCTCAGCCAGAACCTCGAGCTCCACCACACGCTGGACAGCATCACCCAGGCGGCGGCCGACCTCCTGAAGGCGGACCACGCCCGCATCTATCTGCTGGAGGAGGATTCCGAGACCCTTCGGGTCCACGCGACCCATGGGAGGATCCCCTCGCCCGTGGGCAGGCCCCTCGTCTTCAAGCTGGGCGAAGGGATCATCGGGAAGGTCGTCGAGACCGGCCAGCCGATCATCGTCCCGGATGTCCAGGCCCGGCCGGAGTGGGCGACGCCCGGCTGGGCGCGCAGCCACGATATCCACTCTTACATCGCCTCTCCCCTCCGCGACGGCGAGCGGACCATCGGCGTCATCACCTGCATGGCCCATAGGCTCGACTTCTTCGGCCCGGAGGAGCTCGATCTGCTGGGCACCCTCGCCTCCCAGGCGGCGCTCGCCATCCGCAACGCCAAGCTCTTCGAGGAATCCGAGAACCAGGCAACGCGCATGTCCACCCTGGTCGAGGTCACCCAAGGGCTCTCCCGGAGGCTGGAACTCCCCCACATCCTCAAATCCATCTCCGAGGCGGCCGCCCTGTTGTTCCGGGGCGAGGCGGGCTTCCGCCTGCTGGAGGGGGACTTCCTGGTGCGGGCGTGGACGACGCCAGGGGCGAGCCACGTCATGCCCAACAAGCGGATCCGCGTGGGGGAGTCCGCGAGCGGGATCGCGGCCCAGACCGGCCAGCCCGTCGTCATCCACGACGTCGCCTCCGACCCGCGCGTCCTGCCCTCCCACCGCGAGGCCGCCTCGGCGAACGCCGGCCGCGCGGGCGCCCTCATGGCCATTCCCATCCGGGCCGGGGAGCGGGTCCTCGGGACCCTCAACATCTACCGGGAGAGCGGCTACCGCTTCGACCCGTCGGCCGTCGGCCTGGCCACCAGCCTCGCGAACCATGCCGCCCTGGCCATCGAGAACGCCCGCCTTCATCAGGCCGCCGTCTCCCAGCTGACCGAGCTTGCCGCCTTGCAGGACACCGCCAAGGCGCTGACCGCCGAGCGGGAGCTGCCGGGCCTCCTGAACAAGATCGCCGAGTGCGGCGCCCGCCTGCTGGGCGCCGACCGCTGCCTCATCCTCACCCTGGACAGGGAGGGGCCGCAGGCCGAACTGCTCTACCACCAAGGGCTCTCCGAGAACTACCTGGAGACCCTGCGGAAGAACTCCGAACAGCTCATGGCCCACCGCCTGACCGAAGGGAGCGGAGCCATCGCGGTCTCCGACGTGCGCAAGGACCCCCGCTACCTTCTCCCCGCGGAGGTGGCCGAGAGCGAGGGATTCCGCTCCCTCTTGCTCCTCCCCCTCCTCCACGAGAACCAGGCCTTCGGCGCGCTGAACTTCTACTGGAACGCGACCCGCAACTTCGAGCCCGCGGAAGTCTCCCTCTCGCAGGCCTTCGCGGACCAAGCGGCCACGGCCATTCAGAAGGCCCGCCTCTTCGAGGAGACCCGGCGGCGGGCGAGGCGGCTCGAGATCGCTTCCGAGATCGCCAAGGCGGTCGCATCCACCATGGAGCCCGCCGCGCTTTTCCAGACGATCACGAAGGAGATCCGCCGCGTCATCCCCTGCGAGCGGTGCACCATCTCGAGCGCGCTCCCGGTGGACAGGCGGCTCCGCTACTGGCACATCGACACCGACATCGAGGCCGCCGGCTGGAGCGCGAACCCCGACGAAGTCGCCGATTGGGTGCGCCGGGAGGTCTACGCGGCCAAGCGCATCAAGACCATCCCCGACCTCGCGGCGGGAAAAATACCGGAGATGGCCCATCTGACGGAGAAGGGCTTCCGGAGCCTGATCGTGGTCCCCATCTCCCGGGACGGGCGGTGCGTGGCCCACTTCACCCTATCGAGCACCCGGCCCCGCGCCTTCACGGCCGAAGACGAGGATCTCCTCGCCTCGGTCGCCGGCCACGTGGGCGCCGCGATCCGCAACTCGACGCTCTTCGGGATGGTCCAGGAGCGGGCCTCCCGGCTGAGCACGCTTCATGGCCTGAACCGGAAGATCAACCAGAACCTCAGCCTCAACGAGGTGCTCCAGAGCATCGTCGAGGCCGCGGTGACCCTGACCGGGGGGGAGTTCTCCCGCGTCTTCCTGCTCGACCCGGCCGGCCAGCAGCTCCACCTGGGCGCTATGTTCGGGCATTTCCCTCCTCCGGATGGGTCCGCCGCCTCGTACCTGCTGGGAAAGGGCCTGCTCGGGCAGGCCGTCCAGCACGGGAAGCCCGTCCGGGTCGGCAGGGTTCTGGACGATCCCCACTTCGCTTTGAAGGAATGGGCCCGCCAAGAGGGAATCCACTCCTACATCGCCCAGCCCATCCTGCACGGGGAAGACACGGTGGGGGCCATCAACTGCCTCTCCCGGAGGGAGAATCACTTCAGCGAGGAGGACCTGGAGCTCCTGGGCGCGCTGGCCTCCCAGGCCGCCATCGCCATCCAAAACGCCCGGCTGCACGAAGCCACCCGCAACCGGGTGAGCGAGTTGGAGAGCCTCCAGCAAGCCACGAACGCGCTCACCACCCAGATTGAGCTGTCCGAGCTTCTGAACCGGATCGTCGAGGAAGGCACGCGGCTCCTCGGGACGAACCGCTGCCTCATCATGACGAAGAGCCCCGAATCCGGAGAGGTTCAGGTGCTGCACGCCCAGGAGGTTTCGGACGAGTATATCCGTCTCGTCCGTGAGAATTTCGAGCAAAGCGTCCTCGCCCGGACGCTCACCGCTCCCACGGCCACCCTGGCCGTGACGGACGCCATGGTGGACCCCCGCTACCCCTTCGGGCCCGCCGTGGCCGCGCGGGAGGGAATCCGCGCCATGCTGGCCGCTCCGCTGGTCTGCCGGGAAAAGGCGTTCGGGGTGCTGGTCTACTACTGGAACGCCACCCGCGCCTTCTCCCGCTCCGAGGTCGCCCTGGCGCAGACCTTCGCGGACCAGGCCGCCATCGCCATCGAGAACACCCGCCTCTTCACCGAGACCCAGGAGAGGGCCTCGCGCCTCGAGCTCACCGCCCGGATGGCCAAAGCGGTCGCCTCCACCCTGGAACCGTCGGAGATCTTCCGCATCATCGTCCGGGAGATCCGCCGCGCCGTCCCCTGCGAGCGGTGCGTGATCTCCTCCTACGACGAGAAGGCCGACCGGATGAACTTCTGGCACTTCGAATCCGACGTGGAGGTGAGTCCGCCCGCCACGGGCGCCTGGCTGGGCAGACAGGTGTACGAGACGAACCGGCCGCTCCAAATCCCCGACCTCCTGGCCCCCCCCTGGGAAGAATCAAGCCGCCATCTGACCCAAGGCGGCCTGCGGAGCATCCTCTTCGCTCCCATCCTTCAGGGCGGCCGCTGCATCGCCAATCTGGCCGTGTCGAGCACGCGCCCCAACGCGTTCTCCGGCGCTCACGAGCGTCTCCTCACCGCCGTGGCGGAGCACCTGGGGGCCGCCATCCGCAACGCGACCCTCTACCGCACGGCCGAGGAGCGCGCCTCGCGCCTCGCCACCCTGAACCTTCTGAACAAGGGGATCACCGAGAACCTCCAGGTCTCCGAGGTCTTCGACAGCATCACCAGCGCCGTGGTGGAGCTCCTCCGCGCCGACCATTGCCTGATCTTCATGCTCGACAAGCCCTCCTCCACGCTCGTCCTCCGGGCCAGCCGGGGAATTTTCCCGGTGCTCGACCCCGGGAGCCTCAGGTTCCGCCCGGGC
>JACPCT010000111.1 GCA_016184445.1 Candidatus Tectimicrobiota bacterium
CCGAAGTGCCGGTCCGCCAGGCTCGCGACCTGGGGCAGGTGGGTGATGACGAGCACCTGGTGGTCCCGCGAGACCTCCAGCAGCTTCCGCCCCACCACCTCCGCCACCGCGCCCCCGATGCCCGCGTCCACCTCGTCGAAGATGAGGGTGGGGATGAGGTCCCCCCGCCGGAGGACGGACTCGAGCGCCAGCATGAGGCGCGAGAGCTCCCCGCCCGAGGCCACGCGGGCGAGGGGCCGCGGGGGCTCCCCCGGGTTGGGGGAGAAGAAGAACTCGCCCTCGTCCGCCCCCTCCGGGCGCAGCCGCGCCTTCTGGCCGCCGATCTCCAGGAAGCCCTCGGGGTCGGGGGCGTGCCCGAGCCTCGTCTCGAAGACGGCGCCCTTCAGGCCCAGCTCGGCCAGGGCCCCGGCCATGCTTTTGTCGAGCTTCTTGGCCGCCTTGCGGCGCGCGTCCGAGACCGCCCGCGCCAGGCGGCCCGCCTCGGCGCGGAGGCGGTCCCGCCCGGCCTGGAGGCGCGCCTCGCCCCCCGCCTCCTCGCCCCCCGCCTCCTCCGCGAGGGAGGCCAGCTCCTCCCGCGCCCGGGCGAGGAAGGCGAGGCACTCGGCCTCGCCGCCCCCGTACTTGCGGCGCAGCTCGCGCAGGAGGGCGCGGCGGGCCTCCAGCGCCTCCAGCCGGGCGGGGTCGCCCTCGGCCCCCTCGGCGTAAGCGCGCAGCCCCTCCGCGAGGGACTCCGCCTGGGCGAGGAGGGAGGCCGCTTCTTCTTCCCACCTCGCCCGGGCGGGGTCCAGCTCCGCGAGGCGCTCCAGCCCCCGCCGGACCTCCCCCAGGCGCTCGAAGACGGAGCCCTCCGCCTCGTAGAGCTTCTGGTGGAGCTCCCCCGCCAGGGTCCCCAGGCGCTCGGCGTTGCGCAGCCGGGGGAGCTCGGCCTCGATCGCCTCCATCTCCCCGGGCGAGAGCCGGGCGCGCTCGAGCTCCTCCGCCTGGAAGCGGAGCGCCTCGGCCCGCTGGGCCCGCTCGCGGGCGCCCTGGCCGTGCTGCGCCAGGGCGCGCTCGGTCTCCCGCAGGGCGCGGACGGCCTCTTCGAGCTTGTTGATCTCATCCCCCAGCCCGGCGAACTCGTCGAGGAGCCCGAGGTGGGTGGAGGGGCGCAGGAGGGTCTGGTGGGCGTGCTGGCCGTGGATGTTCACCAGGCGCTCCCCCGCGGCGGCCAGGGTGGCCGCGGTGCCGAGGACGCCGTTGAGGTAGATGCGGCTCCTCCCGTCGGGGGCGACCCGGCGGCGCACGATGAGCTCGCGGCCGGGGCCCACCTCGACGCCCGCCTCCTCCAGGACCTTCCGGGCGGCCCGCCCCCCGGGCGTCTCGGGGAGCTCGAAGAGGGTCTCGACCACCGCCTCCCCGGCCCCCGCGCGGACGGCCTCGGCGCTCGCGCGGCCCCCGAGGGTGAGGTGGAGGGCCTCGAAGATGATGGACTTCCCGGCCCCCGTCTCGCCCGTAAGGGCGTTCAGGCCGGGGCCGAACTCCACCTCGAGGGAGTCGATGATGGCGAAGTTGGCGATCCGGAGCAGGCGGAGCATCGGGGCGTCTCAAGTTTCTCCGGGTGGAGAAGAACGACGCATCCGCTTTATTGAACGCGGCGGCGTCCGGCGACTATCTAGCGGCGGTGCGGCCTCGGTAGGGGGTGGCCTCAATCTCGTGAAAGATGCCGAAGAAAACCCGCCGGGCGGAGAGGATCCGCAGCCCCGCCTGCCGGGCGAGACTCAAGGGGTCGCGGTTCCACCGGCAGCCGAGCCGCACCGCGTGACGCTCTGCCCTCCGATCCTGCCAGTTCCCCAGCCACGCCCGGTCGCTGCGCCCATGTTCGATGAGGAGGATGCGGCCCTCGTCGCGGCACACCCGGACCATTTCTCGGAGTGCGCCCACCGGGTCGGGGAAAGTGCACAGGGTAAGCGAGTCCACCACGGTGTCAAAGCAACGGTCCGGAAAGGCGAGACGCTCCCCGTCCATGACCGAAAAGAAAACATCGGGCCTGGACTTGGCCGCCCGCTTGCGGGCGAGCGCGAGCATGGCCGGGCTCATGTCGATGCAGGTCAGGCGGCATCCGCGGGGGTAGTACCGCAGGTTCTTCCCCGTCCCGGCGGCGACTTCGAGCACCTTCCCCCTGGACAGGTTCAGGAGCCTGCGGCGGAGCTTCCGGAGACCGAGCAGCTCCGGCATCGCTTCCGCCAGGTCGTACCTGCGGGCGAACGCGTCGTACTTCCTGGCGAGCTCCTTCTTGGCCGTCGTACCGGGGATGTCGTGAATTGCGTCCATTGCTTCTCTTCTCATCTCCTTTCCCGTGTGGGTGCGGGCCACGTCCCCAGGTTGGCAACGCCGGGGCCTCAGGTGCGGCCGCCGCCCCGGAGCCCCCGCCGGGCGGAGTCCGGGCGGGGTTCCCCGCCGCGCGGGTGGGTCTCCCAGACGAGCTTGTCCCGGAGCACCTGGAAGAAGTCGGCCCCCGCGGGGCGGACGAGGCGGATGGGGTCGGGGCTGCGGACGACCTCGAGCCGGTCGTCCGGATGGAGCTCGCAGCCCGGGTGGCCGTCCAGGGTGAGGAGGGTGTGGCGCCCCTCCACCTCGGGGTCGCGGAAGAGGCGCATCTCGATGCGGGAGCCCCCCGGCGCCACGATGGGCCGGTGGCTCAGGGTGTGGGGGCAGATGGGGTTGATGAGGATCACCTCCAGCCCGGGCATCACGAGCGGCCCCCCGGCCGAGAGGGAGTAGGCGGTCGAGCCGGTCGGGGTGGCGAGGATGAGGCCGTCCCCCCGGAAGGCGCCCAGGTCGCGCCCGTCCACCTCTATGGCGAACTCCACCATCCGGGCGAGGGGCCCGGCGGTGAGGACCACGTCGTTCAGCACGTCGTGGAGGGGCAGGCGCCGGCCCCCCCGCAGGGCGCGGGGGCGCAGCCGCATCCGCGGCTCGATGGTGAACTCCCCCCGCCCCAGGATGCCCTCGAGCGCGGGGAGGAGCTCGCTCAGGGGCACGTCCGCCATGAAGCCCAGGTGGCCGGTGTTGATCCCGAGGAGGGCGGGGCTGCCGTCCCCCAGGTGGTGGGCGGTGCGGAGGATGGAGCCGTCCCCGCCGAAGACGATGACGAGGTCCGCCCCGGCGAGGGCCTCCCCGGTGGGGAGGCCCCCCGGCTCGCCCGCCAGGGCGGCGGCCGCCTCGTCCAGCGCCAGCTCGAAGCCCCGCTCCCGGAGCCAGCCGGCGGCCCCGGCCAGCTCCGGCGAGGCCTTCCGCGCGAAGGGCCCGGCGGCCAGGGCGATGCGGCGGAAGGGCTGGGGCAAGGCGGGACTCCTCCGTTCGCGGGCGGCGCCGGGCAAGTATCCCAACCGCCGCCGCTCCCCGCAAGGCGGGCATCCCCGCCCGGGGCGATCATGGGATCCTTTGTTGTGCGGGCAGGGGCACGTGGAGTACTTTTATCGCGACCCCCTGTATTGCGGTATTTCGGAGCGAGGGGAGGGTTTCCCGCTTGGACGCCGAGAAGCTGCCCCGCCGGCTGGCCGCCATCTTCAGCGCGGACGTGAAGGGCTACAGCCGCCTCATGGGGGAGGACGAGGAGGCGACCGTCCGCACCCTGACGGCCCTCCGCAAAACCAACGCCTCCTTCATCGGGAAGTACGGCGGGCGGGTGGTGGACTCCCCCGGGGACAACATGCTGGTGGAGTTCCCCAGCGTGGTGGAGGCCGTCAAGTGCGCCGTGGAGATTCAGGACCATTTGCGCGGCCTGAACGCCGAGCAGCCGCCCGGGCGGCGGATGGAGTTCCGGATCGGGATCAACCTGGGGGACGTGATCGTTGACGGGGAGCGTATCTACGGCGACGGGGTGAACATCGCCGCCCGCCTGGAGAGCCTGGCCGGGGGGGGTGGCGTCTGCGTCTCGGGGACGGTCTTCGACCAGGTGGATCGCAAGCTCGATTTGAAATGGGAGTTCATGGGCGAGCAGGCCGTCAAGAACATTGCCCGCCCGGTGCGGGCGTACCGGATGGTGATAGGTGACGACATGAGAACTGAAACAACTGGAGAAGGGGCTAAGCGGGAGGGGCCGCCGCGCTTCTCCATCTTTGTCCTGCCCCTCCAAAATCTTTCAAGAGACCCCGATCAGGACTACTTCTCGGACGGGATCACCGAGGACCTCATCACCGACCTCTCGCGCATCGCGGGGGCCTTCGTCATCTCGCGCAGCACCTCGTTCGCCTACAAGGGCAAGGCGGTGGACGTGAAGCAGGCGGCCGCGGAGCTCGGGGTGCGCTACGTCCTCGAAGGCAGCGTGCGGCGGGCGGGGAACCAGGTCCGGGTGAACGTCCAGCTGATCGACGGCCAAACGGGCAGCCACGTCTGGGCCGAGCGCTTCGACCGCGAGGTCGGGGACATATTCACGCTCCAGGACGAGGTGACGGGCCGGATCGCCCGCGCCCTGAACCTCCAGGTCTTCGAGGCGGAGAGCCGCCGGGCCCAGAAGGGGAGGCCGGAGAACCTCGACGCCGAGGACTACGCCCTGCGCGGCTGGGCGGAGCTGTGCACCAAGCCGATGAGCCCGGAGTCGAACCATGCCGCCCAAAAATATCTTGAGGAGGCTCTCCGTCTGGAC
>JACPCT010000112.1 GCA_016184445.1 Candidatus Tectimicrobiota bacterium
GCCTACGATCCCGATCGGGCCGGGGCGGACCACGTTGCAGAATCCGAGGCCGACGCCCGCGATGTGGTAAGTGCCGCAGTCCGGCCCCATGACCAGGAGTCCCCGCTCCCTCCCCAGGCGCTTGAGGGCCACTTCATCCTCGAGGGAGACGTTGTCGCTGAAGATGAGGCAGTGGAGCCCCTTGCGCAGCGCCCGCTCCGCCTCGCGGCGCACCCAGGGGCCGGGGATGGAGAGGAGGGCCAGGTTGATGCCGGGGTCCGCCCCCAGGGCGGCGTCGAGGCTGGAGAAGGAGGCAGGCTGGCCGGCACCCGGGGCTCCGCCCGGCGGCCGGGTGGTCAGGGCCGCCTCCATTTCCCGGAGTATTTCCGCCGCGATGGCTTCGCTCTCGGCCAGGACCGCGAGCACGAGGTCGTTGGGGCCCGCCCCTCTCGCTTCCCCGGTGTCGAGGCCGGCCGCCTGGAGCTGTTCGAGATTCACGGGAGTGCCGAGGACGGCCATCGCTTGGCGGACGCCGGGGTGCGCGGAGGCCGCGGAGCTGATCCGCATGAGCTTGATCGAATCCTGGTACACCCCGGGAAGAACCCGGGCCAAAGAGGGCATGTGGGCCTCTCTTCCTGTGGTCAGTCCACCATCGCCACGGCCCGGATGGGGGAGCCGGAGACGCCACGAAACTTGATGGGCAGCACCGAGAGCTTGAAGCCGAAGGGCTTCGGGATGAGGTGAAGGTTGATCATGTTCTCGATGTGGCAGTAGTCCTTCTCGAGCATGACGCGGTGGGCCTCCCAGTAGCGGCGGGTCTGATGCATCTTCCAGATGGGCACGTCCCAGCCGCTCGCGTCGATGCCCATGACGCGGACGCCGTTGTCGATCAGGTAGTGGGTGGCCTCGGCGCCCATGCCGGGCTGGTTCTTGGTGTAGTCGGGGTCGGTCTCCCAGTTGCGGCTGGCGTCGGTGCGGATGAGGACGATGTCGAGGGGCTTGAGCCTGTAGCTGATCTTCTTGAGGGCGGCCTGGATGTCCGCCGCCATGATCTCGTAGCCGCTCTCCTTGTCCGTGAAGTCGAGCACGACGCCGTCCGAGAAGCACCACTCCAGGGGGATCCGCTCGGTGGTGAAGGCCTTGGGGTTGTTGTGCCAGGGCGAATCGATGTGGGTACCGGTGTGGTCGCTCATGAAGATGACGCAGTGGTTGGTGACGATGGGGGCGCCGTAGTTGACGGAGCCCGTCCGCCGGGCCACGGTGTCCCAGTCCTCGTCCACGGTGAGGCTGGGGCCGGGGAGATCCGGGTAGATGGGCATCCCGCGGTAGATCTCCATGCTGAGGTCGATCATCTTCATCGCTGTGCTCTCCCTCGTTTCGTCACCGCACGTTTCGCGGCGGTTCCAGGCTCCAGCGCGACGGCGCGCACTGTACGATCGAAGAATGGCCGCTTCCGGACGCGCTTCTTTTTCAAGAGACCCCGCAGCTTCTCCGTCGCCGCCGCGTCAACGGCGGCGTCTCCCCCTTTGCCCACCACGACGCCGTAGTCCCGCCGGGCGCCCCCGGGGGTGACTTTCCCCCACAAGACATCCTGGCGGACCAGCTCGGTCTCTCGCTCCAGCGGATCCCCCCAGCCGCCCCCGCCCGTGGTGACGACCCGGAGGATGTCCCCTTTCTTCACCGGGACACGGTTGCTCAGGGCGGGGACCGCTTTCTCGCGGGAAGTGCCCGGATTCAGGGTGAGGGAGTAGAGGCCTCCCGCCAGACCGCCGTTCACCCCCCACGGAGGGATGATCGAGCGGTCGGCGTTGCTGAGGGCCTCGCAGTCGCACAGGATGCGGAACTCCTTGAAGTAGCCCAGGCCTCCCCTGCGCTTCCCGGGACCCCCGGAGTCGGGCGCCAGGGCCAGCCGCTCGACGAGTACGGGGAAGCGGCTTTCGCTGAACTCCGCCGGGAGGTTCCGGCTGTTGGGCACCACGTGGATGACATCCACCCCGTCCCCCCACGGCCTCCCGCCCGATCCCCCGCCCAGAATCTCCCGGAAGAGGAAGAACTTGCCGTCGGGGCCGTGGCCGTGGATCCCCCAGTAGCGGATGGTCTCCTGGTCGGCAGGCATCCTGCCCCCCGTTGCCACTCCCAGCACCCCGCAGAAGAGGCTCAGTAGGCGCAGGATGGTGAAGGTGCGCATGTTCGTGGGGGCGGGGAAGACGGGAGTGATGAGGGTTCCCGGCCCGGGGAACCGGACGTCGACGAGGCGGCAGATGCCCTCGTTCACGTCGATCTCGAACATCCGGTCGTAGGTGTCCGCCAGGTTGCGGAGGATGGGCCCGATCCATTTTTTCAGGAAGTCGCCGTTGGCGTAGTCGCCCGGCCAGTTGATCGGGCCCTTGGCCTGGGGGGAGGTGCCCCGGAAATCGAGATGGAGGCGCCCGTTCTTCTTCGTCATCTTGAGCCTAAGGGTATGGCGCTTGCCGCCCTCCACGCCGTCACTCTCGATGTAATCCTCCCATTCGCAGGTGCCGGGCTTGATCTTGGAAATCAGCTCCTCCCGGATAGTGCGCTCGCACTTGTCCAGAAGCGCCTCGAAACAATCGGCGACTGTCTCCCGTCCGAAGCGATCGAAAAGCTCGACCAGGCGCGCTCCGCCCGCCCGGCAAGCCGCGATCTCGGCGTCGATGTCGGCCCGGAGGTGCTCGCCCAGGCGGCTGTTGCGGAAGATGACCTTGTACACCGTCTCGTTACGGACGCCCCGGTCGTGGAGCTTGATGGGGGGGACGAGGATGCCTTCCTGGAACACCTCGGTGGCGTTCGTGGGGAGGCTGCCCGGCACCATGCCGCCCACGTCGTCGTGGTGGCCGAACACCAGGGCGAAGGCCGAAAGTTTCCCCTGGTGAAAAATCGGCACGCAGGAGCAGAGGTCGGGGAGGTGGCCGATGCCGCCCTCCGACAGGTAGATGTCGTTCCAGAGGAAGACGTCGCCCTCGCGGATTTCCTCGAGGGGCCAGTTCTTGAGGACGGGGGTGACGACGGCCGAGTAGGAGCGGCCCGTCAGCTTCCTCCCTTTGGCGTCGAAGAGTCCCACGCGGTAGTCGTGCATGTCGCGGATGAGGGGGGAGCGCGCCGTCCGCTCGACCAGGTCCTCCATCTCGCGCTCGGCGGCGTAGAGGGCGCCCTCTACGATCTCTTGGACGACGGGGTTTGTCTTCTCCTTGAAGGCGATCTCCGCTCTCGGGGCCAGCTTGATCCGGAGATTGCCCCACTCGTCGACTTCGCAGGCGGCGCCCGGCGGCACGACGGTCGTGGAGCCGAACTCCTCGATGATGGAGGGGCCGTGGACCTTGTCTCCCCCGCCGAGCAGGCCGCGATCGTAAATCGGAGTGGGCATGTGGCCCCGGCCCGCGAAATATACGGGGCGCTCGCTCTTCCGGGCGCGCCCCGGCCCGCTGCCGGCCCCGATCTTGCTCCAGGTGTGCCGCTCCAGCTCCCCCACGGCGGTGAGCCGCAGATTCACGACCTCGACGGGGGTCCGGTCCTTGTAATTGAAACCGAATTGGGCGCGGTACGCTTCGTGAAAGGAGGCGACGGCCGAAGCGAGGGAGCGGGAGAAATCCCCTTCCACGGGCAGTTCCACCGTCATCTCCTGCCCCTCCCCGAGGTAGCGCATGTCGGCGGAGCGGAGAAAACGGCGGCGCTCCGGCGGGATCTCCTCCTTGGCCAGGTCGGCCCGCGCCTCGGCCTCCATGCCTTGGAAATCCCTCTCCAGCGCCCCCGGCCTTGCTTCGTCGAGCCGGGCGATATGCGTCCGCACGTAGTCGTTCCGCAAGTCCACCTCGACCAGCCCGACCGCGCTGCCGCAGCCCGGCTCGGCGGGCACCACGACCTCCCGGATGGCGAGCACCTCGGCGATGTCGGCGGCCATGAGGGGGCCCGCCCCCCCGAAGGCGAGCAGAGAGTATTCCCTCGGATCCTTCCCCCGGATGACCGTCATCTGGCGGATGGCGAGAGCCTGGTTCCAGACCGCCACCTCGATGATCCCCCGGGCCGCCTCCTCCGGAGAGAGGCCCTGGAGATCGGCGAGGTGGCGGATGCCTTCTTCGGCCCTGGAGCGATCCAGCGGGATTCCGCCGCCCACGAGCCCGGCCGGGAGCCGGCCGAGGATGAGCTCGGCGTCGGTCACGGTGGGCTCCCTGCC
>JACPCT010000113.1 GCA_016184445.1 Candidatus Tectimicrobiota bacterium
GGCTCGCCCAGGCTGAAGGTGCGGTAGTAGCAGGTCTTGTAGCCGTTCCAGGAGGTGTTGTAGACGTCCATGTAGATGACGTCGCCAGGGTTGATGCGCCGGCCGGTCCAGCAGCGGAGGTTGGGCCAGGTGTAGGGCCCCGAGGTGCAGAACACGCCAGAATAAACCTCGCCGCCGTTCTTGTAGCAGGCCTTGTACACCTCGCCCAGGACCTCATGCTCGCTCACGCCCGGCCGCGTCGTCTGGCGGAGCGCCTCGAACATGGCGTCCCCCACCGAGCAGGTGTTGCGGAGGCACTGGACCTCCTCGGGCAGCTTGTGCTTCCGCGCGTCGAGCAGGGCGAGGTAGCCATCCCCGCTCGTCTTCACGCCCTTGGCCTCGAAGGCGGCCGAGATGGCGGGATCGGCGAAGTCGAGGGCGAGCACTTCCTTCTCCACCCCGGCGCGCTTGAGCTCGGTGTAGATCTGGTCCGCGAAGCGCTTGACCGCCGCCGCGTGGGCCGCCTCGCCCATGCAGCGCGCGATCCAGCCCATCCCGGTGATGGCCCACTTCACGTTGCCCTTCGGCAGCCAAGGGGCGAAGCGCTCGGTGTGGTAGCCGATGTCGCCCTGCTCGTAGACGATGGGCTGCGCGTCGCCCTTGACAAGGAGCGAATAGCGCAGGCCCGAGCTGGACGTCGTCCACATGGGGGTATACGTGCTCGTGATGTAGCGCGTGTTCCACTCGTTCAGGGAGAGGAACGCGCCAAATTTGCGCTTCCCGAATAATTCCGTTTTCGCCCTCTTGAGACGGCCCTCCCGGAGGTTGTCCATGTTAATGCCATTGATCCAGTCGGTGGCCTGGAACGGGTAGGACATGCCATGAGCTTCCGTCATTAGGCGTTCCTCCTCTAGGTAGGTTGGCCGCCACACCCCGCCACGAAAGGCGGGATGGACCGCGAATCCTCCCCCTGCGCAGGGGTCAGCGGAACTCGGATGCGAATAGAAAAAAATGCCTTGCCACGGAAATTAGGCTCTAAATATATGATAATTTCAAGCCCCGAACCCCCGGGGGAGAGAGGCCAGACCGCACCTACACCTAATCTTTCGGTATTTCAATGGGATTTGAGCTAAGCGGGCCCGGGAAAAATCACACTCCCCGCTTGTCCCCCCACAGAATCACGTGGAGCCTCGGCGTGAACCGGAACCCCCGCGCCAGGGCCGCCTCGGCCAAGGGGAGGAGACGCTTGTTCATGTCCTCGAACTTCTTCCCCCCGGGGGAGATGATGACCCGCTCGGGGGGCCAGTCGGCGAGGCCGAGGGCCTGGAGCATCGCGTCCACCTCGGCGATCTCGGCGGGCTTGTGGAGGACGAACTTGAGGTAGGGCTCGTTGGCGCGCCTGAGCCAGCCGAGGGCGCGGGGCTTCTTCTCATCCCCGATGCCGGCCGAGGCGAGCTTGGGGGAGACATTCCACTGGTCCGCGAAGGCGAGGGCGACCAGGGAGGGCTCGAGGTAGCCCGAGGTCTCGACCTCCACCCGCAGCCCGGCCTCGTGGAGCAGGATGAGCAGGGGCTCGAAGAAGGGGCTCTCCAGGGGCTCGCCCCCGGTGACCACCACCTGGCGGCCGGGGCGGGCGCGGCAGTAGGCGAGGATGTCTTCGCCCGAGAGCTCCGCCGCGGGGGGGCCCGCCCAGCTGTACTTGGTGTCGCACCAGGCGCAGCCCACCGTGCAGCCCATCAGGCGCACGAAGACCGAGGGCCGGCCCAGCGTCGCCCCCTCCCCCTGGAGGGAGTGGAAGAGGGGGTCGGCCAGGGGGAAGCGCAGGGCCCGGGCCGCCGCCGATGTTTGGGTCATGCTATCTCATCCCTCGACAGGCGAAATGTCCGTAGGGGCGAGGCAGCTGCCTCCGGCGAAGCCTTCGGCGGAGCCGGGTGCCTCGCCCCTACGGACCAGGCGCTCTCTCCAATTGGCTGTCTTAGGCCCTGCCCAAGATTCACGGTATTATCGGGAAGGAATCTTTGGGAGAACCGTATGGCCCAGCCCCTTCCGGTGGAGAAATACGAGTCCATCTACCGCGAGTGGGAGGCGCGGACCGACCTCGGGCCCCACGTCCGGCGGCACCTCGAGGAGCGCGTCCGCTACCACGCCATGCTGGACCGCGCCCTCGCCTCCCTCCCGCCGGGGGCGCGCTGCCTGGAGCTGGGCTGCGGCACCGCCATCGACTCGTGCATCCTGGCCCGGCGCCACCCGGGGATCCTCTTCTGCGGGGTGGACATCGCGCGCGGGAGCATCGCCCTCGCCCGGAGGGCCAGCGGGCAGACCGGCCAGCGGGTCCTCCTCGCCCGCGGGGACGTCTTCCGCCTGCCCTTCCGGACGGGCGCCTTCTCCCTCATCTTCCACCAGGGCCTGGTCGAGCACTTCCCCGAGCCCGCGGGGATGATGCGCGAGCAGGAGCGGCTCCTCGCCCCGGGCGGCTGGGCCGTCATCAGCGTCCCCCAGGCCTTCACGGGCTACACCGTGATGAAGCGCGCGCGGATCCTCCGGGGGACCTGGCCCTGGGGCTGGGAACGGAGCTACACCGCGGGCGCCCTCGCGGCCCTGGGGCGCAAATCGGGCCTCCTCCCCGGCGAGCGGGCGGGGGAGGGCTACTGGCGCGCCTGGGGGGAGCCCGCCTGGGTGCTGCGGGACCTCTGGAGCAAGCTCCACCGCCGCAACCCCTGGCGGGAGCGGGCGCCCTTCGCCGCGATCCACCGGGCCTGGGAGGGGCTCTGGGAGGGGCTGGAGGCGCGCCTCGGCCACCGCTTCTGCAAGAGCGTGATCGTGTGCTTCCGCAAGCCGCCGCAGGGCTGACGATGCGCATCCTGGTCTGCAACGAGCACTACTCCCCCGCGGGCGGGGCGGAGGTCTACCTGCTGGACGTGATGGCCCGCCTCGAGGCCCGGGGGCACGAGGTGGGGGTCCTGCACGACGCACCCGCCGCGCCGGAGCTGGAGGGTGCGCGCCCCGCCTTCCGCGTCCCCGGCTCGATGGGCTTCCTCCACGACCCCTCCGCCGCCACTGTGGACGCCGCGAAACGGGCGGCGGCCTCCTTCGCCCCGGACGTGATCTACCTCGTCCAGGCCATGAACCCCGCCGTGAACCTCGCCCTCGCCGGGGCGGCCCCCTGCGTCCAGTACGCGATGGGGCTGCGGCTCACCTGCCCGACCGGCCGCCGCCTCCCCCGCACCTGGGAGGGCGTCTGCACCAAGCCCTTCGACGCCCACTGCCTCTGGAAGGCCCACACCCAGCTCTGCATGCCCCGCCGCCCCGACACGGCGCTCAGGGTGTGGAACGACGTCCGCCGGAACCTCAAGGCCGCCCGCCTCAGCCGGCGCATCCTGGCCCCCAGCCGCTACACCCGCGACCTCCTCGTGCGCGGGGGCACGGCGCCCGGGCTCGTGGAGGTGCTCTACCTCTACACCGAGCTCACCCCCGCGAGGGAGCGCGCCCGCCCCGCGGCCGAGCGGCGCATCCTCGCCCTGGGGCGCATGGAGGCCGAGAAGGGCTTCCAGCACCTCCTGGAGGCCCTCCCCCGGATCGCCGAGCCGGCGGCGCTCGATCTCGTGGGGGACGGGCCCTTCCGCAAGGAGCTCGAAGAGATGGCCCGGCAGGTCCCCTCGCGCCACCGCGCGGTGATCACCCCCTGGGTCCCCCGGGAGAGGCTGACCGAGGTCTTCTCGCGCGCCCGGGTGGTGGCCATCCCCTCCACCTGGCCCGAACCCTTCGGCATCGTGGGGATCGAGGCCATGGCCCACGGGCTGCCCGCGGTGGGCTTCGAGGTGGGCGGGGTAGCGGACTGGCTGAGCGACGGCGTGACGGGCGCCCTCGTCCCGCGCAAGGACATCCCCGCCCTGGCGCGGGCGCTCGAGGCCTATCTCGCCGATCCGGACCTCGCCCTCCGCCACGGGGCGGCGGGCCGCGAGGAGGTGCGCCGCCGCTTCCTCCCCGATCACCACCTGGACCGGCTGGAGGAGGTGCTCGGCGAGGCCGCCGGCGCCTGCCGGCCCCGCTAGCGCCATGCCTCCCCTCCGGCTGGGACTCATCGGCGCAGGGCACTGGGGCCGGGCCTACGTCCGCACCATCCAGAGCCTGCCGGACCTCGCGCTCGCCCGCCTGTGCAGCTCGAACCCCGAGAGCCGGACGCTCGCC
>JACPCT010000114.1 GCA_016184445.1 Candidatus Tectimicrobiota bacterium
AAGCCGCCCGTGGTACCCGTCGGAGCGGTGTTACCTATAAGGTGCTCCCCTTAGTAAAAAGATCGGTATTGTCAAAAGTAACCGTTTCATTTTGGGAATGCGGTGGTAAGGTCACGACATCCTATTTTGAAGCCTTGGAATTTTCCGAGTGCGGGCGGATCTCCGTCTTGGCGGGAGTGATGGTGATTGTCGAAGTGACCATCGGATGCGCAAAAGTATCCTTGATGATGGCCGCCGCCTTCCGGAGCACTAAAGTTCCTCTACCCATACCCTGAGACTTGCTGTTCTCTTTGGGCATTTCGGCACCCCCCGATTTCACCTTTCATCCTAAATATAGCACAAAATTGCGGCATCTTCATTTGTTCCCCTCCCCCGCCTCTATCCCGAACTGCCCGGCGAGGTGCCCAAAGAGCTTCCCGGCGGCCTCGTTCCCCATCCAGCCGCGCGAGGTGGCGAGGTCGAGGGCCTGGCCCACCCGCAGGAGGGCCCCCGAGAGCTTCTCGGTGTCGCGCACCGAGATCTCGGGCAGCACGGGCCTCACCCCCGCGCGCAGCGCCTCGGGAGGGAGGGCCCCCGCCCGGTGGGCCTCCTCCAATTGCTTGCCGGCCAGCTGCTGGAGCATGTGGCGCACGGTGCGCTGGCGGCGCGTCATCTTCTTGAAGGCGGGGAGCTCCATGCTCTCGGCGGAGGCGCGGTTCACGTCCTCCCCCTGGGCGAACCAGTGGGTGGGGACGCCGGCGCCCCCGAGGAGGAGCCCGCGCATCAGCCTGGCGATGCCCTGGGCCCCGCTCTCTCCCCCCCGCAAATCAGGGGAGACGGCCCGCCACTCCTCCCGCTCGTTGTGCACCCGCACGCTCGAGGGCCGTGGCGCCGCGCCGTTCTGGGCGAGCCACTCGGCGATGCGCTCCGGGCCCGCGCCCTTCAGGGTCACGTCGTAGATGAAGGAGTTCTGCAGGCGCGCCCGCTCGGCGGCGTCGAAGATGAAGCGCTCGTAGATGTCGATCCAGTCGATGGCGGCGAGGAGGTCGGAGCTGCCCCGCGCGGCGTCGCTCGACTTGTTGATCTGGAAGAGGAAGGCCTCCCCGTCCCGGAAGCGCTCGCGCTCCCGCTGGGCGGCGCCGCCCAGGTACTCGCGGGGGTCGCCGCCCAGCACCGTCCTGAGCCGCTTGCCCGAGCGCGAAGCGCCGATGCCCCCCTCGGGCTTCAAGACGACTCCGATGGGGAGGGCGCAGTTGTCCGGGTCGGGGACCACCTCCTCGATCCAGCGCGGGGAGACGTAGCCGAGCCGCACCCGCCCCTCGAAGCGCGAGACGGCGGCGGGCAGGAGGAGTTCCCCGAAGACGGCCAGCTCCGAGACCAGCCGCTCGACCCGCAGGTCGAGCTGGTTCACGGGGTCGCTCCAAAAGCCCTGGACGCAGGCCAGGGCGCGCGGGTCCTCCGACTGCCAGGCGACGCCCTCCCCCACCACGTGGTCGGTCACGATCTCGATGAGCCGCTGGCCCAGGAGGTTCGTGAGCCAGAGCTCGTAGGCCAGCCGCTGCATCCGCTCGTGGGTCGCCCGGCCCACGCCCGAACGCCCGCCCGAGAGGCTCCTCCAGAACCGCTCGTCCGGGTCCAGTCCCGCGCTGAGCCGGAGCGCATCGCCGCGCCGGCGGGGGTAGCCCAACTTCGTGGCCTTGGGGGCCGTTGCCTTTCTCGCCATCCCTCATTCCCTCCTGAAGATGCGCCTGGCGCCATCGCTCCCGCCCCTGGGATCGGGAAGGAGCGTCCCCCCCGCGTGGGGGGCGAGGCTCCCTTCCCTCTCCAGCAGCTCCTCGGCGAGCTTGGCGAAGGCGCAGGCGAAGCCGAAGTGGTTTTCGTTCCGCTCGTAGAGAAAGGGCCGCTCCCCCGGCCCCCGGCGGCTCTTGCGAAGGTTCATGAGCTGGCTCTCGACGGCGGCGAGCAGGGTCTCCTCCGCCTCGCTCCGGGGACGGGGCCAGCGCACGCTACCCGCGTGAAACTCCTCGACGAGGAGGTCGAGGAGCTCCTCGCGGTTGAGCCGGACGTGGCGGCGGGGGACCCCGAGGAAGGACACCTCCTTCACCCCCATCTCCCCCTCGGTGTGGCGCCAGAGGAAGGCCCCGTCCGGGAGGAGGTCGTGGGCGGCGCGGGCGGCCTGGGTGTGGGGGCCCCCGTCGATCACCATGCCCTCGACCCCCAGGCGGTCGAAGATCCTTCCGCAGCGCTCCACCAGCCGCTCGATGGGCGGGGCCTCGAAGTACACCCAGCGCACGGCGCCCCCTTCCGCCCGCTCGCGCACCGCGACCGCGCAGCGCTCCCCAGTGTCGATGCCGCAGAAGCGGGGAGCGCTCATCTCGCCCCCCCGCCCGATCCCGGAGGGGCCGTCCGCGTGCCGCCCCTGCGCAGGCCCCCAATGCCCCTCACGCGGGCGCCTCCTCGAGGAAGCAGGGCGCCTCATCGCGCAGGCGGAGGAGGAGCTCCCGGGTGAGGGGCTGCATCTCCCCCGCGTCGGGCAGCGCCAGGGAGGAGCAGCGGAACTTGGCCCGCTCCCCGGGGAACCGGGCCGCGCGCCACTTGGCGGCGACCCTCTCCAGGCCCACGGCGGGGACGGCGAGCTGGGAGAGGCGGTAGCTGCGCCCGCCCTCCCCCTCTCCCAGGGCTTCGGGGGCCTCGGGCGCCCAGCGGCCCGCCCCGCGCGGGAGGGCCGCCCCGCAGCCCGGGCAGGCGAGGAGGGGACCGCCTTCCTCCTCCCCGAGGATCCCGGGCCACTCTTCTTCGAGCGCCCACTCCTTCCCGCAGCCGGGACACGGGACGAGCCAGCGGCGGCGGTCCCCCCGCAGGTACATGGCGTGGATCCCCGCGCCGGGGGCGCGGCCCACGGCCAGGTTCACGGTGAGGGCGAGGCGGGAGGCGTCGAGGCGGTCCTCGGACCACTTGAGGTTCTCGGGGGGGAGGTCGTCCACCTCGTCGCGGATGAGGACGTCCAAGGGGAGGGAGATGGCGTTGCCAATGTCCCGCAGGCCCAGCACGTAGAGGAAGCACGAGCCCCCGGGGGCGGGGAACTCGAGGAGGCCCTTGGGGGAGGCGCCCTTCCAGCGCCCGTCCCGCATGGCCTTCGCCAGCTTGGAGCTCCGCACGAGGGGCCGGATGCGGGTGGAGTCGAAGCGGTCGGCGAAGTCCTGGTCGGGGAGGAAGTAGCCCACGTTCAGGCGGCGGACGGCGGCGCAATAAAGCGCCAAGCAGACCGCCAGGGTGGTCATGCCCACCTGGGCGCCCTTGAGGACGCTCACCGTCCGCCCGGGGAGGCCCAGGCGTAGGATACCCTCCAGGTGGGCGGCGATCTCGCGCAGGGGCTCGCGTTCCCCGAAGCTGAAGGGGCCCCGGCCGGTCCGGATCTCCTGCTCCAAGAACACGGCGAAAGAAAGGGCCTCCCCGTCGAAGGGAGGATCCGCGCCGTGGACGCCTCGGGCGAACCCGGGCTCTCTTTTCCTTGGAAGGCCGACTTTCAACCGGGACATTTGCCCCTCCCAGGGCGCAAAACGCGCTCTCTGGGGGGAATGTAGGAGATGGAGCGGAAAAGATACTTACATCAATTTCGTGCAGGTTCCGGGCGGCGGATCAGGCTTGCGGGGGGACGGAAGACCCCCTAGTCCCGGAAATTCACGTACTGGAGGGGGAGGTCCACCTTCATCTCGCGGCACAGGGCGATGACAGCCTGGAGGTCGTCCCTTTTCTTGCCGGAAACCCGCAGCTCGTCGCCCTGGATGGCCGCCTGGACCTTGAGCTTGGAGTCGCGGATGGCCTTGGAGATGGACTTGGCGGTCTCCTGGTCGATGCCGTTGCGGATCTTCACCGTCTGCCGCAGCGTGCCGCCCGAAGCCTCCTCGGGCTTCCCGTACTCCAGCGCGCGGGCGTCCACCTTGCGGCGCGCCAGGTAGGTGGCCAGGAGGTCGTGCATCTGCTTGAGCTTGAAGTCGTCGGCGGCGAGGAGGATGAGCTCCTGCTCCTTGCGCTCGATGGCGCACTTGCTCCCCTTGAAGTCGAAGCGCTGGCCGATCTCGCGCCGGATGCCCTGGACGGCGTTCTCCACCTCCTGGAGGTCCGTGCGCGAGACGATGTCGAACGAGGGCATGGGGGCCTCCCTGCGGCAAGGGGACGGAACGGG
>JACPCT010000115.1 GCA_016184445.1 Candidatus Tectimicrobiota bacterium
GTCACCCCCGGAGCCGGGGGATATGGCTCCCCTTCCGAGCGCGACCCGGGGCGGGTCGCACAGGATGTGCGGGACGGCAAGGTCTCGCCCCGCCGCGCCCGCGAGGTCTACCGCGTGGCGGTCTCCGAAGACGGCGTGGTCGATGCCGCAGAGACCACCCGCCTGAGGGCTATTTAGCCGTTCTTATAACCTCGGTTTTTTTCTTCGTGCCCCGCTTCAGCGTCAGGATGAGTCTTCCGCGCGCGTCCACCTCGGCGAAGAACGAGGGAGGAATCAGGATGGTGGAGTCCGCCTGCTCGACGACCGCGGGGCCTTCGAGCCGGTTCCCGGCGCGGAGGAGGGCGCGTTCGTAAATGGGGGAGGGAAGGAAATCCCCCGTCTCCTGGAAATGGACCCGGCGCTCCCCCTTGATGGCCTGGCGCGGACTGCGGCCCCCGGCCGGAATCCGCGGGGATTGAATCTTGGCGGTCCGCCCGACGGCGGAGACCCGGAGGGTCACGAGCTGGACCCGCTCACGGCGGTCGCAGTAGCTGTAGTGCCGTTCGTGGGCGCCGTGGAACTGCCCGCACGCGCGCACAAGCCAAGAGGCGTTCACCCGGCCGGTGGGAAGGGGAACGTTCAGTTCGTAGTTCTGCAGCGGATAGCGCATGTCCCCGCTGCGGAGAAGGAAGCGGCTTTCCCGGGGCACATTCTCGCGCCGTAGCCAGGCATCCGCCTCCCCCTCCATGCGAGCGAGGAGCCCGGCCAGCGCCTCGGCGCTCTCGGCATTCAGGGAGAGGCGCGCGGTGGCGGTGAAGTCCGCCCGCAGGTCCGCCCGGAGGAGCCCCAGCGCGGAGAAGAGGCCGGGAGTCTCCGGGATGATGATCCGGGGAATGCGGAGGTCGAGCGCCAGATCGGCCGCGTGGAGGGGACCCGCCCCGCCGAAGGCGATGAGGGCGAACTGGCGGGGGTCGTGCCCGCGGGCCACCGAGATCACCCGGAGCGTGCGCACCATGTGGGCGTTCACCACTTCGATGATCCCCGCGGCCGCCTCCGGGGCCGTGAGGTGCAGGGGCTTGGCGATCTTGGCTTCGATGGCGGCCCGGGCGCGGTCCGGGTCCAGCGAGGATTCGCCCCCCACGAAGTACGACGGGTTGAGGCGGCCGAGGACGAGGTTGGCGTCGGTGACGGTGGGTTCCTCGCCTCCCCGGCCGTAGCAGACGGGGCCGGGAACCGCCCCCGCGCTGCCCGGTCCCACTTTGAGCATTCCGGCCGCATCCACCGAGGCGATGGAGCCGCCTCCGGCTCCGCACTCGGTCAGGTCGATGACGGGCGTCTTGACGGGATATCCGGTGAAGCGCACGGCCAGGGACTGGTGCATCCCCCGGCCGACCTCGTAGTCGGTGGTGGTCCGGTACATGCCTCCTTCGATCAGGCTGGCCTTGGCGGTGGTCCCCCCCATGTCGAACGAAATGACGTTGGGCTCTCGAATCTCCCGCGCCAGGACCGTGGCGGCGATGACGCCAGCCGCAGGGCCCGACTCGATGAGGGCGTGGGGCCGCTCCCGCGCCGAGCCGGGGGACATCAGGCCCCCCGCGGAGTTCATGATGAAGAGCTTCTCGGGATTCTCGCCCAGACGGGACAGCTCGGAGGTCAGGTTGTCGGTGTAGCGCGCGAAGATGGGCTTCAGGTAGCCCACCAGGGCGGCTGTGCTCGTGCGCTCGAATTCCCGGAACTCGGGCGTCACGTCGGATGAAGCTACGATGTGGCGGCCGGGGAGGGTTCTTTCGAGATGTTCCTTGATGCGCCGTTCATGGGTGGGATTCACGAAAGAAAAGAGCAAGGAGATGACGACGGACTCGGCTTTCGCGGAAGAGAGCCCGGCTGCGAGCCGGGAAAGCTCGCCGTCGGTAAGGGGGACAACCACCTGGCCGTCCCAGGTCATCCGCTCGCGCACCTCGAAGCAGAGCCGGCGGGGGATGAGCGGCTTGGCTTTTTCCGCCTTCAGGTCGTAGAGGCTGGGGCGCCGCTGCCGGGCTATCTCGAGGATATCCCGGAAGCCTTCGGTCACGACAAGGGCGGTCCGCGCGCCCTTGGATTCCAGCACGGTGTTGGTGGCCACGGTGGTGGCGTGAAGGATCCGCTCGACGGCTCCTCGGGGGAGGCCTTCGGCCACCCGACAGAGGGAGGCGATGAAGCACGCTTCGAGGCGGGAAGGCGTGGTGTCCACCTTGTGGGCGGCGGCGATCTCGCCTCCTTCGCCCATGAGGATCACGTCGGTGAACGTGCCGCCGATGTCGATCCCCACTCGAAAGCGCCTCGGACGGGCGGCGCGCCTGCTTGTCATAGGATCTTTGCCCGGCGGAGGGCTTCCTCGACCAGATCGCGGGGATAAGATTCGCGGGCGGCCTTCTCCGTGATCTTCCCGTCCGCCAGGTCTATCGCGAGCGATTGCGGATCGCGCTGTGCCGGGTCGCCGTAACCGCCAGCGCCCGCCGATTGGCAGCGTAGGACCTCGCCCGCCTTGAAGTCGAACGGGCCGCCCTTGCTGGGGAGCCTCTTCTCATCGGGCCGGCCCGGGTTCCGCAGGTGCAGCCCCATGCGGCCCTCTTTCCCCTTGAGCAAGGGCCAGGGGGCGAACTCGTGCCGGTCGGCGTGAGCGATGTAGCCGATGTCGGCGAGCATGCGGAAGTCCTTCCGGGTTCCCAGCCCGCCGCGGAAACGGCCCGCGCCGCCGCTGTCGGGGACGAGCTCGAAGCGCTCGACGCGGAGAGGGTACTCTGACTCAAGAATCTCAACCGGAAGGTTCGGGATGTTGTTGGTGTGAATCTGGACAGCGTCCATCCCGTCGTGGCCCTCTCTGCCTCCCATCCCACCCCCGATGCCGTCGATGCAGATGAAGGGCCTGCGCCGGTTGGGATCGTAGCCATGGATGTTGATAGAGGTCGTCCCGTGGCCGCAGGCGCACACCCGCTCGGGCGCCACCTGGGCCATCGCTCCCAGCAGGAGGTCGGCCAGCCGCTGGCAAGTGGTTCCCCTGCCGCCGACGGCAGCGGGAGGCCTGGGGTTGAGGACGGAGCCCTTGGGAGCCACGATCTGGACCACCCGCTCGAAGGCGGCGTTCGACCAGAGCTCGGGATCGATGGTGGCCTTCAGGGCGTAGGCCACGGTGGCGAACAGGGCCTCGTAGACCACGTTGACCGCGCCGATCCGCTGGGGGCTCGAGCCCGTGAAGTCGAATACCATATGGGGCTTGGGCCGGTGGCGGATGGAGAGAGTCACCTTGAGGGGGACCGGCCCGGGGGAGTGGGCGTCGTCGTCGAGCTGATCCTCGAAACTACAGCTTCCTTCCGGCAGTTCCAGGATTCTTGAGCGGATAGACCGCTCGTTGAAGTCGAGGACCCCTTCCACCAGAGAGAGGAACCGCTTTTTGCCGTAGCGGGCGCATAGTTCCTGGAGGCGGTGGATGCCCAGGCGGTTGGTGGCCACCTGGGCGCGGAGGTCCGCTGGCCGATCTTCGGCAAAACGCATGTTGAGGAGGATGAAAGAGAGCAGGTCCTCCTGGAGGACGCCCTCCTTGCAGATTTTTATCGGGGGAATGCGGATGCCCTCCTGGTAGATCTCGGTGCAGCCTTCGGTCATGGCCGCACCCGGCTTGATCCCGCCGACGTCGGGCCAGTGCCCCATGTTGGCGACGAAGCCGACGAGCTGCTGCTCATGGAAGACGGGCGAGGCCACGGTGACGTCCGCTAAGTGGGTGCCGCCGCCGTGGTAGGCGTCGTTGGCGAGGAAGGCGTCCCCCGGCCTCAGGTCCCCGAGCGGGTAGCGCTTCAGGACGTTCGTGATGATGCTGAGCATGGCCCCCAGGTGCATGGGAATATGCTCGGCCTGGGCGATGAGGCGGCCCCGGGCGTCGAAGATGGCTGTGGAGGCGTCCTGCCTCTCCTTGATGTTGGTCGAGTAGGCTGTGCGGATGAGGGCCGCTCCCATTTCTTCCGCCACCGAGAGGAGAGCGTTGGAGAAGACCTCCAGGGCGACGGCGTCGGGAAGATTGCGTCTAGCGGGGCGGGGCCGGGGCACAGGGGATGTGCGGCCGGCCTTTCGTGCCTTCGTCGCGGGGCGGCGGCTGTGCATTCGGGAGCGATCTCCTCGGGGCATCCGAACAGGCCGGGTCACACTTTCCCACTCTGCCATAGCTGGCTGACCGCGCGCCACCCGTGGCCTTCCCCGGAAATGAGGAGCAAAGGATCCCTTTCGCGCGCCACCCGGCCGAGCCAAAGCGCATCCCTCATCTTGGGGTTCGTGGGGAAAAGGCTTTTGGCCCTGTTTCTGGCTCATGGGTCCCCGCCTGGGGCGTTGCGGCTCCGCGATCGTTTAGGGTAGAATTCCGACATACGCGAGTTGAGGGAGGAGTAGTCTCTGCGGGAAAAGCGCAGAGGGGCCTGCTGTTTTCAGGCCCGTCTAGGCCGTTTTTCTTTCGGGGTGGTTCCGTGTGCCGGCCGCTGGGTCTCCTCGCCCGCCAACAGTATAGCGGTGCCCCCGCCTGCGGGGGCCGGGAGCCGCAATATCGTCATCCGCGACGATACCCTCCGCTCGGGCGGCAACACTCCCGGCGTCTATGCCAGCATCGAGAAGAAGCTCCGCATCGCCGAGGCCCTCGAGAAGGCTGGGGTGCAGGAAGCAGAGGTCGGCTACGGCTCCCTGCCGGACGACCAGGCCTTCGTCCGGGAGTACAAGAAGCGGGGAGGGAAAATCATCTGCGGCATGCACGCCCGCTGCTGGCTCCCGAGCTGGCGGGAGGACGTGGACGGCATCGCGGGCTGCGGAGCCGAACTGGTGAACTTTGTCGGGATGCAGGGTTACACCATGACCCAGGCCCTTCATCCTCATCTGACGGGGGAGGCGTTTCTCCAGCGGATGGAGGAATGCATCGCTTACGCGAAGGGGCGGGACCTGAAGGTGGGCTTCGGGACCGACCACCCCCGCCCCGAGATCGTTTCCGAGACCATCCGGCGCGCCGTGGCGGCTGGGTTGGACCGCTGGGTGGTCTACGATCCCCGCGGGTGGTTCC
>JACPCT010000116.1 GCA_016184445.1 Candidatus Tectimicrobiota bacterium
GTTCCCCTCCATGGCGAGGACGGCGTCCAGGAGGTGGAGCCGGGCGTCCAGGAGGCGCGGCGTCCCGACCAGCATGAGGGGGAAGTAGTTCTCGAAATTCCCCGCCTTGAAGTGCCACCAGGCCTTGCGCTTGCCGGCCACGCAGCCGAAGAGGTTCTTGACCGCCCCCGTCATGTAGAGCTGGCAGTGGGCCTTGAGCTTGGGGAGGTTGATGAGGCCGTCCCGGTCCAGGGCCTCGCGCGCGATGACGAGGTGGTCGTACACCTGGCCCCGGGGGTTGGGGGCCTTCACGCCCCCGGTGAAGGGGGTGAGGGCGGCGCCCGTCTCCCGGCAGACAGTGGCCAGGCCGGCCGCCTCGGCGGCGCTCTCGAAGCCCCCCCAGGCGGGACTGTCCCCCACGCGGAGCGCGAGACCGGGGGCCGCCGCGTGGAGGGAGCCGACGACCGCGCGCAACACCTCGGGGTGGGTGGCGACGGCGCTCCCGGGCGGGGCGCTCTTGAGGAGGTTGGGCTTGAGGAGAAGGGTCTCCGCCGGGCGGGCGAAGCGGACCGCGCCGCCCAGGAGCTCGAAGAGGCGGGCGACGGCCTCCTCGACGCGGGCCCTCTCGTAGCTCTCGCAGCGGACGACGGCGACCCGGCTCATCCGCTAGCCGCCCTTCTTGACGGCCTCGATCTTCTGGTCCCGCTCGGCCTCGATCGCTTCCTTGTCCGTCTTGAACTTCTCGCGGGCCTTCGCCAGCTTCTCGGCCGCCTCGGGGGGGAGCACCCGGGCGGCCATCTCGAGGGGGACGCCGCCCGTGAGCTTCATGGCCTCCTGCTGGAACATCACGTCCTTCTCGGCGATCTTGCCCTCGTAGACCTTCTTGAGCTTCTCGACCTCCCCGCGCTGGGCGGGGGAGAGCCTGGCGAGCTCCTCCCGGGCCTTGGCCCCGATCGCGGACGTCTTTTCCATGGCGAGTTCGAGAGCGCTTTTCATGGCAGGGTTCCTCCCGCTTTGAGCCGTCCCCGCATTGTAGGGACCCTCCCGCCCGGGGGTCAACGTGGGCCAGCGGAGGGGGGATGGCATTGGTAGGGGCGAGGCATGCCTCGCCCCTACAGAAGCCAATGGCCCACAGACCGGGAAGATAGAAGGTTGGCAAGTCTGCTATAAAGAGGGACGCCCGTCCCCGGAGCCCCCCATGCGCGAGCCCACCTTCCAGGATGTCCTGAGCGCCCGGCGGCGCATCGCGCCCCACCTGCGCCCGACGCCCTTCCACGAGGTGCCCTCCCTCTCGGCGCGGATGGGCTGCCGCTTCCTCCTCAAGTTCGAGTCCATGCAGCCGGTCGGGGCCTTCAAGGTGCGGGGCGGGGTGAATCTCGTCTCCACGCTGTCCGCCGGGGAGAAACGGCGCGGCCTCATCACCGCCTCGACGGGCAACCACGGCCAGTCCATCGCCTGGGCCGGGCGCGCCTTCGGCGCCCGGGTGCTGGTGGCCGCGCCCGAGGGCTCGAACCCGGACAAGGTGGCCGCCATGCAGGGGCTGGGGGCGGAGGTCGTCTTGCAGGGGAGGGACTTCGACGAGGCCCGCGAGTGGTGCGAGGCCCAGGCCGGGGAGCGCGGGATGCGCTACGTCCACTCGGCGAACGAGCCCCTGCTCATCGCCGGGGTGGCGACCCAGGCCCTCGAGATGCTGGAGGAGGAGCCGGGGCTGGAGGTGCTCCTGGTGCCTCTTGGTGGAGGCAGCGGGGTGTGCGGCTCGGCCCTGGCGGCCAAGACGATCAACCCGGCCATCCGGGTGATCGGGGTCCAGGCGGCGGGCGCCCCGGCCTTCTACGAGAGCTTCCGGGCGGGGGAGGCGCGCCCCCAGCCCTCCCCCAGGACCTTCGCCGACGGCCTGGCCACCCGGGTCCCCTACGAGCTTACCTTCGGGATGCTCCGGAAGTGGGTGGACGGCGTGGTGCTCGTGAGCGAGGAGGAGATGTGCGGGGCCATCCGCCTCTTGGCCTCGGAGGCGCGGGTGATCGCCGAGGGGGCCGGGGCCGCCGCGACCGCCGCCGCCCTCAAGCTGGACCTGGCGGGGAAGACGGCCGGGGCCGTCCTGAGCGGCCGCAACCTCACCCTCCAGAACCTCCGCGTCATCCTCGCCGGGGGGGTCCCCCCGCCGGCGGGCGGGTGAGGCCGGGAGAAGCGCCGTGAAGTACACCCTCCGCGCCCCCCGCCCGGCGGAGACGGCGGGGGAGGCCCGCTACGTCGAGGTCGCCCTCAACGTCCCCCGGCTCGAGACCCTGACCTACCGCGCCCCGCTCGCCCTCGCGGAGCGGCTCGCGCCCGGCCTGCGGGTGTGGGTCCCCCTCGGCGGCCGCAAGGTGACGGGCTACGTGGTCTCCCCGCCCGCCGGGCGGCTGGGGGGAGGCCCTGCGCGCCGCCCTGCCGGGCGTGCCCGAGCGGAAGGAGCTGTCCCGCTTCCGCCTCACCGGGCAAGGGAGGCGCGAGGCGGCGCTGGAGGCGGCGGGCCTGGGGCTCCCCGGCATGGAGGCGGGCGGGAGCCTGCGGGCGCGCATTCTCGCCGGGCTCCGGAAGGGGCCGCGGGGCGGGGATTCCCTCGCGTCGTCCTTCGGCCGGGGCGCCCGGGCCGAGCTGGATCGCTTGGTCCGGGCGGGCCTGGCCGAGTGGGTGGTCGAGGAGAAGGGGGGCGCGGCGCCGGTCAAGATCCGCGTGGCGCGCCTCGCCGCGGTGCCTCCCCCCGGGGAGCTGGAGAAGCTGCGCAAGCGGGCCCCCCGCCAGGCCGCCGCCCTGGAGGCGCTCTCCGCCGCGCCCGGGGGCCGGATGCCCCTCCGCGATCTGGAGGCCGCCTCGCCCGGCGCGCGCGCCGCCTGCGCCGCCCTCGCCAAGCGGGGGCGGGTGGCGCTGGAGGAGGAAGAAGCGCCCGCCGGCGCGCCGCCGCCGGGCGAGGGCGAGGAGACGCGGCTTCCGCCTCACCCCGCCCTCAACCCCGCGCAGCAGGACGCCTTCGATGCCGCCGCGGCCGATCTGCGCGAGGGGAGATTCTCCGTGACCCTCCTGCACGGGGTGACGGGGAGCGGCAAGACCGAGGTGTTCTTGCGCCTGGCCGGGGAGGCCGCGCGGGCGGGCAAGGGCTCGCTCATCCTCGTGCCCGAGATCGGCCTCACCCCGCAGTTCCTGGGCCGCGTCCGGGCCCGGTTCGGGGAGCGCATCGCCTGCATGCACAGCGGTTATTCCGAGAAGCGGCGGGACCAGGAGTGGCACCGGATATGGAAGGGAGAGGCCGCCGTCGTCGTGGGCACGCGCTCGGCCGTCTTCGCCCCGGTGCGGAGCCTCGGCTTCATCGCCGTGGACGAGGAGCACGACCCCTCCTACAAGCAGGAGGAGTCCCCCCGCTACCACGCGCGGGACACCGCCGTCGTGCGGGCCCAGAGGCTCGGGATCCCGGCCGTGCTGGGCTCGGCCACCCCCTCGGTCGAGAGCTACTTCAACGCGCGCCAGGGGAGGTACCGCCTGAAGGAGCTCCCGGTGCGCCCCGGCGGGCGGCCCCTCCCGGAGGTGCGCGCGGTGGACCTGCGCCGCGAGCAGGGGAAGGACGCCAGGAGCCCCCTCCTCCTCAGCGCCGATCTCGCCCGGGCCGTCCGGGAGAGGTTGTCGAAGGGCGAGCAGGCGCTCCTCTTCCTCAACCGGCGGGGGTTCTCCTCCGTCCTCCTCTGCCGGGACTGCGGGGCGGCGGTCGAGTGCGCGAACTGCTCGGCGCCGCTCACTTTCCACCGGGAGCGGGGGGGCCGCCTGCGCTGCCACCTCTGCGACGCCGACGCCCGGCCGCCCGGGCGGTGCCCCGCCTGCGGGAGCGAGCGGGTGGGCTACTTCGGCCTGGGGACGGAGCGGGTGGAGGAGGCCGTGCGGGTGCGCTTCCCGGGGGCCCGCCTGGTGCGGATGGACCGGGACACCGTGCGCCGGGCCGGGGACTACGACCGGGTGCTGGCCTCGGTGCGCCGGGGGGAGGCGGACGTGCTCATCGGCACCCAGATGGTGGCCAAGGGGCACGACTTCCCCAAGCTCACCCTGGTGGGGGTGGTGCTGGCGGACGTGGGCCTCCACCTCCCCGACTTCCGGGCCTCGGAGCGCACCTTCCAGCTCCTCACCCAGGTGGCGGGCCGGGCGGGGCGGGCCGAGCTGGCGGGGGAGGCGGTCATCCAGACCTTCCGGCCCGATCACTACGCCGTGGCCTGCGCCCGGACGCACGACTACGCCGCCTTCTACGCCCAGGAGATCGCGGCCCGGGAGCGGGCGGGCTATCCCCCCTTCCGGCGGCTCACGCGCCTGCGCTTCGAGGCGAAGCAGGAGGACGTGGCCGCGCGGGCGGGGGAGTGGAGCCGCCGCTTCCTGGAGAGGCAGGGCGCCCAGCCCGCCGGGAAGGGGGGAGCGGTGGAGTACCTCGGCCCCGCCCCGGCCCCCCTGGAGCGGGTACGGGGGGTCTGGCGGCGGCACATGCTCCTCAAGTCGCGCACCTCCCAGCCGCTCGGCGAGGCGGTGCGCGCCCTCATGGGGGCCTTCAACCAGGAGAAGGCGCTCCGCGCCGCCCAGCTCATCGTGGATGTGGACCCGCAGAACCTCTTGTGAGGAGGGAGAGAGCTACGGCGCCCGCAAGACCTGCTCGAAGGCCTCGCAGGTCACGTCCTCGGGCTTCTGGTCTTCGGTGAGGGGGAAGGAGATGGTGCGGGTGGCGCTGAAGCCGGGCTGGATGCCTCCCTTCAGGTGGTCCGAGAGGTAGAAGGTGATCAGGCTCCGGCGCGCCTCGGCCCCCGGCGGGGTGCAGACGACCTTGACGGTGGAGAGCACGGCTCCCGTGTCGTTCGTGTAGACCACGTCGATGGCGGCGGCGGCGCCCTCTTTCTTGCCGTTTTCGAGCCCCACCCCGGCCCAGGCCGCCCCGGGCAGGGCGGCGAGCAACAAGGCGGCGGCGCGGCGCGGCTTCATCGGGGGCCTCCTCATCCGGCGCATTGTACCCCGATCCGCCGCGGGGGGGAGGCGAGGGGGATCGGTTCTCCCGGGCCGGGGGCGCGTGGTATCCTGGGGCATCCGGCAAGGCCATCCCAAGGGACATCGAGGAGGAAAGGATGAGCAACGCTCCGGTCAAGACCGCCCTCGTGGGCGTCGGCTGGTGGTCCACCCCCGTCGGGGCGGCGGCGAAGCGGAGCCCCCGGATCGGCCTCGCCGCCTGCTACACGCGCGACCCCGGGAAGCGGGCCGCCTTCGCGAGGGTGCACGGCTGCGCCGAGGCGGGGAGCTTCGAGGAGATCCTGGCGGACGCGTCCATCGAGGGGGTGCTGATCACCACCCCGAACAGTGCCCACGCCGCCCAGGTGGAGGCGGCGCTGCGGGCGGGCAAGCACGTCTGGGTGGAGAAGCCCCTCGTGAACACCCTGGCCGAGGCCGGGCCCGTGCTGAGGGCGTGGGGCGGCTCGGGCAAGGTGCTCGCGGTGGGGCACTGCTACCGCCGGGCGGCGGGCCACCGGGTGATGCGCCGGATGGCGGAGGAGGGGGCCATCGGGCGGCCCTTGTGGGCGGAGGCCGTCTTCACCACCCCGGCGGGCCTCACCCTGGGGCCCGAGCGCTGGCGCTTCTTCCGGGCCGAGTGCCCCGGGGGGCCCCTCATGCAGATGGGCATCCACCACTGCGACACCCTGAACTGCCTGATGGGGAGGCCGGTGCGGGTGACGGGGGTGCACAAACGCCTGGCCACCCCGGCCGAGATCGACGACGTGACCCTCACCCTGGTGGAGCACGAGGGGGGCCGGCTCTCCTCCATCGCGTGCAGCTTCGTGACCTCGGCGGCGTACTCCATGCGCCTCCACGGGACGGAGGGAGTGCTGGCGCTCGAGATGACCCGGGAGAACACCACCTTCGCCGAGCGGACGAACCAGGAGACCTCCCTCTCCATCCAGGCCAAGGGGAAGGCGGGTTTCGCGCCGGTGCCCCTGCCCGGGATGCCGGACATGATCCAGGACGAGCTGGAGGACTTCGCCGAGGCCGTGCGGACGGGCCGGGCGCCCGAGACGGGGCCGGTCGAGGGGCTTTTCGCCCTGGCCGTGGTCGAGGGCTCGTGCGTCTCGGCTGAGCGGGGGCGGCCGGTGGAGGTCAAGGAGCTGCTCGACGGCCTGGGCGTCTGAGGGTCTGGGGCGGGGGCCCGGGCGGAAAAAATCCCCTCCGGGGAGGGGACGCGGGAAGCGGGTCTGGTGGGCCGTGCTGGATTCGAACCAGCGACTTCCACCGTGTGAGGATGGCACTCTTCCGCTGAGTTAACGGCCCAGGCACCCATGAGCTGACGCACAACGGCGTGAAGTATCTCCTGGAACCCCGCCAGCACGACTTGTACGGGATGGGGGGTGACCTCTACCTCGCGGAGGGGGACGGAAGCCGCCCGAAGGAGCCCATCGCCTTCATCCCGGGCAAGGACGAGAACGCGGCCGCCCTCCTCGCCCAGCAGTGGCTCAAGGTCGCCTTCCCGGCGGAGGCGCCCAAGGGGAAGAAGAAATAGCCGCCTCGCCCAGGACGCCCGCTTGAAGCTCCCCGAGACCGTCTCCACTCCCCGCGCGCCCGCTCCCACCGGCCCTTTCGCCCAGGCCCGGAGGGCGGGGAACCTCCTTTTCATCTCCGGCCAGCGGGGGATCGACCCCGCCACCGGGAAGCCCGCCGGGCCCAGCGTCGAGGCCCGCGCGCGGCAGGCGATGGAGAACCTCAAGGCCATCGCCGAGGCGGCCGGAGGCTCGATGGAGTCCTTCGTCTCGACCGCCGTCTACGTCACCGACATGAAGGCCCACCGGCCGGCGATCAACAAGCTCTACGAGGAATACTTCGGCCCCCACCTGCCCGCCCGCACCCTCGTCGAGGTGAGCGCCCTCAGCCAGGACGACATCGTCGAGATCGAGGCCGTCGTCCTGCTCCCCGGCGAATGAAAAGGGGCCCCGTCCCCGGGGCCCCCCGGCGCTTCAGCGGGCGCGGCTCAGGCGCTCTGCTTCTCCAGGAGATCCTGCTTGAGGCGGGCGACCTCCTGGCGAACGTCGTCGATCACGTCCTTCCCCCAGAAGATCTTCCCCCGGACGACGAAGGAGGGGATGCCGTAGATGCCGAGGCTCTTCCCCTGGGCGCGCTGGTTGTGGAGGATGGCCAGGTAGCGCTGCTCGGCGAGGACCTTCTTGATCCCGGCGCCGTCCAGGCCCACCTCCTCCCCCAGCCGGGCGAGCACGGCCGGGTCCTCCAGGTTCAGGTCCTCCACCCACCGCGCCCTGTACACCCGGTCGCGGAACTCGCGGAACTTGCCCTGCTCGCGCGCGTAGAAGGTGGCGAGGTGGGCGCCGGTGGTGCGGTAGTTGCCGCCGGCGGGCCGGATGGGCACGCCGTACTTCGCCGCCAGCCCCTTGTGGTTCTTCTCGTAGTTTTCCAGCCGCTGCTCGGGGGTGTAGGGGGCGAACGGGGCGCCGGGGGGGCGGCCCTCCCAGCTGACCCACTCCACCCGCACGTCCGGGTCCCGCTCCAGGACGGGGGAGCCACCGACGGTGGCCACGTAGCAGTAGGGTCAGGTGTAGTCGGAGTATTTCACCACGATGCTGGGCTCCTGAAGCCGATCCATCGGTTCCTCCTCGTTACGGGCTCGATCGGGGCAGCGCGGCGGGACGCCGGGCTTCCGGCGGGGGCCGCCGCGCGCGCCTGTCCGGATGCCTTTTTATACCACCTCGGCGCGGTCGTGGTCGATGGGGTCGATGCCCCCCGGGTCCACCCAGATGCCGCGCTCGCGCATGTGGGCGGCGGCCTGGGCGATGGCCTCCTCGGAACCCTCGATCTCGCAGACCTGCCAGCCGGGCTCGGGGCTGACGTCCCCGCGCATGATGTTGATGACGAGGGGGAACTTCCGGCCCAGCTCCCAGAGGACGGGCTTCTGCACCTCGACGGAGGGGAAAGTGAACACGAAGCGGCGGGTGCCGGGGGGCATGGGCAGGGCGCCGAGCCCGATGGGGCCTCCCTCCTCCACGCGGCGGAGGAAATCGCCCACGATGCGGGTGAGCTGGGCGTACTGGACGAGGAAGGCGTCGTGCCCGTAGGTGGACTCCACGGTGTGGAGCTCCACCTCCCGCCCGAGGCGC
>JACPCT010000117.1 GCA_016184445.1 Candidatus Tectimicrobiota bacterium
TGTTCGCGGTGTACACCACGACCTTCCCCTCTTTCTTCGCCTCCCGGATGAGCGCCTCACCGCCCAGCTCCTCGGTGAGGGAGGCGGCGAACGCGGCGCCGGCCGCCCATGCGAGGACAACCGCAGCGAAAGAAATACACTTGACGGCACTTTTCATGTCTAAGCCTCCTCCTGATAGGGCCGATATGGCCGCGGCCCCTGTGGGCTAAGCCGTCTCCGCCCGCATCACGTACTTCCTCGCCAGGACGACCACCACGACGAGGAAGAGCGTCTGCACAAGGCTCAGAACCGCCGTGGCGCCCAGCTCCCCGGACTCCCACTGGTTGTAGATCTGCACGGATAGCACGATGCTCTCGGTCGTGTAAAGGAAGATCGAGGAGCCCAGCTCCCGCACCGAGAGGATGAAGAGGAGCACCATGCTCGAGAGGAGGCCCGGCCGCGCCAGGGGCACCATCACCCGCCACAGGGTCTGCCAGAAGGAGCCCCCGTGGATGCGGCTGCTCTCCTCGAGCTCCTTGTGGATCTGGAGCAGGTTGACGCCCGCCGCCCGCACGCCGTCCGGTATGAAGCGCGCCACGTAGGCCAGCGCGAGCACCCAGATGGTGCCGTAGATCGGGACCGGGAAGGAGATCCACGCCCAAAGGTAGGCCACCCCGATCACCAGGCCCGGCACGGCGATGGGGATCATGCTCAGGTAGTCCAGGCTCTTCCTCCCCGGCAGCTCCGTGCGGTGGATGCAGTAGGCGGTCAGGAAGCAGAGGCCCGACCCGGCGAGGGCCGCGACGGCGCCCATGTACACGCTGTTGCCGATCGACCGGATCGCCTGGGCGTGGGACCACACGAACTGGAAGTGCTGCATCGTGAGCATCTTCGCGTCGAAGATCGAGGCGACGTCCGGGAGGAACATGAATCTGCGCACGCTCACGAGGATGAGGGCCAGATAGGGGAGCACCACCGTGAGGCAGAGGTAGAGGGCCACCAGCGCGAGGACCGCCGGCCGCCACCGCCGGAGCTTGAAGAGGCGCGGCTGCGAGCTCTTGCCCGTGACGGTGACGAAGCTCTTCTTGCCGATGATCTGCCGCTGGAGGAAGACCCCGAGGAAGGTGAGGGCGATGAGGAGCACGCTCACGGTCGCCGCCTTCTCGTAGGCGGGAGGGTTCCCCGTCACGAGATTGAACAGGTAGGTGGTGAGGAAATGCAGGTTCGCGGGCACCGCCAGCGTCGCCGGGACCGCGAAGAGGCCCAGCGTGATCACGAAAACCAGGATGGCCGCCGACAGGATGGGGTGAATGATGAGGGGGAAGGTCACGCGCCGGACCGTCTGCCAGGTGCTGGCCCCGCTGATGGTCGAAGCCTCCTCGAGCACGGGATCCATCCGCCGCAGGGCGGGGGTCAGGAACATGTAGACGTAGGGGGCGTAGTAGACGCCGAGGACGAACCAAATGCCGGTGAAGGAGTAGATGTTGAGGCGGAAGCCCCAGCCCAGGCCCTTGAAGAAGATGTTCAGGATGCCGGCCCGGTCGCTGGCCAGGATGCCCCACGCCATCGAGGCGACGAGGGGCGAGATGAACAGCGGCATGATGGCGATTATCTCGATCGCCCCTTTGCCTTTGACGTCGGTCCGCGCGACCACCCAGGCGAAGAAAAGGCCGATCAGCATGGCCAGCAGCGCGCCCCCGGCGCAGCCCACGACGCTGTTGAGGGTGGCCTGGTAGAGAGCGGGGCTGCCGTACATTTCGGCGTAGTTGGAGAAGTCCAGGTGGCGCAGCGCCTCGCCGATCCGGGTCGGCTCGACCTTGGAGACGGAACCCAGGAGGAGAATGCCGACCGGGTAGGGGATGAGGAAGAAAAGAACCGCGAAAAGGGGCGCGACGACGAGAAAGGACCCGAGGCGCCGCCGCCCGCGGGGGGCCGAGAGCCCTGTCATCTGGCCGATAGCCGGTTGCATCCGCCTTGGCTCCCGATGGGTGGGAGGCCGGGCCCGGTCAATCCGGGGCCGCGGCTGATCTCACGGGACGGAGGCCTTTCCCCCCGTCCGCAAGGGCCCTCCTTCCTCCAAGCGCTTCCGCAGGGCATTGGTGCTTCCCCCAAGGGCGATGATTTCCAGGAGGACGGCGGGGAGGGGTTCGGCCTTGGCCGAGAGGCCCCGGCTGAGGTTCTCGAACCGCCCGGAGGCGAAGTCCACCCGGAGCTCGTCCCCGTCCTCCGCCATTTTCGTTATCTCCGGGCAAAAGGGGAGGGACGGCAGGCCCGCCGCGATCAGCATCCGGTACGTGAAGCGCGGCACGCTCTCCGCCACGAGCCCCAGCCCCAGCCCGTGCATTCCCAAAAGGCCGTAGATGTGCGGATTCCCCTGGCCGAAGCGCTTGCCCGCCACCACGATGTCGCCCGGCTTCGCCCGCTGGGGGAAGTCGGGGATGAGATTGGTGAAGACGTGCTGCTTGAGGTAGCCGGGGTCCGAAACGCGCACCCCCTGCACGAACACCTTGGCGAACTCGATGATGTCATCGTCCAGGGAAAGGTTGTCCCCGAACTTCCAGCACCGCCCCTCCAGGATCCAGTTCACCCCGGCCCCCCCTAGCCCAGGAACTCGCGCGGATCGGTGATGCGCCCCGTCACGGCCGAGGCGGCCACGGTGGCTCCGCTCGCGAGGTAGATCCGGGCCTTCCGGCTGCCCATGCGCCCCACGTCGTTGCGGGTGACGGTGGCGATGCAGGTCTCCTCGTCCGCGAGGGGCCCCCCCCGGCCGATGGCGCAGGGCCCGCAGCCGGGCGGGCCGACGAGGGCGCCCGCCTCCACGAAGACGGCCATCAGACCCTCCCGGATGCAGTGCTCCACCACCTCCTGGCTGCCGGGCGTGATGATCATCCGCACCCCCGGGGCCACCCGCCTCCCCCGGAGGATGGCGGCGGCCTCGGCCATGTCTTCGTACTGGTCCGCCGCGCAGGAGCCCAGGTAGGCGGCCTGGATCGGAAGGCCAAGCGCCTGGCGCAGGGGAACCACGTTGTCGGGCATGGGGGGAAGGGCGACCACCGGCTCGACGGCCGAGAGGTCGAAGCGGAGGACCTTCTCGAACACGGCGTCCGGATCGCTCGCGGCCGGCTCGAAGGGGCCGATGCCCCGCTCCCGCATCCACTCCTCCACCCGCCCGTCGGCCTGCACGATGGCGCTCTTCGCCCCGATCTCGACCGGGAGGTTGCAGAGCTTCACCCGCGCGTCCACGCTCAGCCGGTCCAGGGCGGGGCCGGCGAACTCGAAAACCCGGTAGTCGGCCCCGTCGGGCCCGACCTCGCGGATGATCACGGCCGCCGCGTCGCGGACCGTCACGCCCGGCGCGAGCCTCCCCTCGAGCTCGATGCGGAGGGTGCGGGGCACCCGGAACCAGTGGCTCCCGGTCGCCAGGACGGCCGGGAACTCGAAGGCGAGGGCGAGCCCCAGGCAGCCGATGGCGCCGTAGTTCGTGACGTGGGGGTCATAGGCGAGGACGCACATTCCCGGCCGGACGAGCCCGATCTCCATCGGGAACACGTGCCCCTGGCCCCGGCCCGCGTCGAAGAAGTGCGTCACCCCCCAGCGCCGGACGATCTCCCGGATCGCCCGCGCCCGGTTGGCCACGGCCACGCTCTGGGGGATGACGTCGTGGTCGAAGCACACGAAGACGCGCCCGGGGTCCCAGGGCCGCTCGACGCCGAGGGAGCGGAGGTCCTTGTCGGCCTCCACCACGTAGAGGTCATGGATGGTGGCGAGGTCGGCCTCGGGGTAGATGATATCGCCCGGCTTGACCGAGGGGAGTCCCGAGGCCCGCGCCAGGATTTTTTCGGTGAGGGTCATGCCCACGGATACCGCCCTCGATGGTCCGGAGGGTGGATGTGCACAAACGGTAGACGGTAGGAGAAGGATGCCACCTGATCCGCCCCGAGTCAAACGGGTCGCAGGGGGCCGGAGCCCGCGGGCGCGCTCTTCCGGGGGAGGGCCGGGGGGGATTATGATGGAGCGCACGGACGGGACGCACCAGGGCCTCCGAGAAGAGTGCAAAGAGGGAGAAACATGGGAAGCGAATTCCCGCGCCTTCGCGGGTCGCTCGAGGGCTACCCCGATCCCGTCTGGGCCGCGGCGTTCTGCGAGCTCGCGGGCGCC
>JACPCT010000118.1 GCA_016184445.1 Candidatus Tectimicrobiota bacterium
GGTGTCCAACCTGATCGTCCGCGAAGTGGGCACGACGGCCACCGCCGCCGGCCTGGGCATCAAGGCGGACGTGTCCGGCAACATCACCGGGCTGGACGTGGGCCCCTCCGTCTCGGCGAGCACCCTGGTCTCCGCCCTGCGCGGCGGGAGGGGCATCAACCTGGGGACGGTGCGCATCGGGACCGCCACGATCGACCTCGCCATCGGCAAGGAGGCGACGGTGGGGGATATCCTCTCCGCCATCAATTCGCAGTCCGGCAGCGGGGCGAAGGCGTCCATCAGCTCCGACGGCAGCCACTTGCGTCTCGCCTCCACGAATCCGGTCAAGAGCGCGCTCATCACCGACATCACGGCGAGCGCGGCCAAGGAGCTGGGCTTCCAGGGGGCGGACAACGTGCTCGGCCTGCTGGACACCCTCGAGGAGGCCCTGCGGCGCAACGACGGGGAGACGCTGGGCAAGACCCTGGACGCCTTTTCGGAGGCCCTGGAGCGGATCGGCCTCGCCCGGGTGAAGATCGGCCAGGTCAGCCAGCAGTTCGACCGCTTCAAGGCCCAGCAGGAGGAGGTGGAGGTCTCCTTCACGGAAGTGCTATCGAGCGTCGAGGACGCGGACATCGTGGAGGCCATGACGCAGTTCTCGATTTTCCAGAACACCCTCCAGGCCGCCCTGGCCTCCAGCGCCCAGATCCTCCAGGTCCAGCTCCTTGACTTCCTCCGCTAGCAGAGGCCCGGCGGGCGGCCTCCTTGTGCGGGAGAAGGGCCTTATGTCATCTTGCGCCGTGGCTTCGCTGGCAGGAGGGTCCGGGGCGCGCCGCCGCCGGGCGCAAGGAGAAGGTTCGCTTGCTTATCCTGACCCGAAAGTTAGGCGAAAGCATCATGGTCGGCGACCACATCCGCGTGGTCGTCGTGGAGGTGAAGGGACGCCAGGTGCGCCTCGGGGTCGAGGCGCCCGGCGACACCAAGATCTACCGCGGCGAGATCTTCGAGCGCATCCAGGAGGAGAACCGCCGCGCCGCCCAGGCGCCCGCCGATGCGCTCAGTAAGGTTTCGAGCCTTTGGACCCGCGCCCGCTCTGAGGGAGGCGGCGATGCTGGTTGAGACGACGCGCTTCGGCTCCCTGGAGTTCACGGCCGAGCGGCTCTACGAGCTCACGGAGGGCTTGGTGGGCTTCCCTCTCCTCAAGCGCTTCATCCTTATCGAGGATGAGGAGGAGGGAGGGCCTTTCAAGTGGCTTCAGTCGGTGGATGAGCCCTCGCTCGCCTTCGTGGTCATCGATCCGGACTGGCTCGTGCCGAACTACCGGAGCGAGCTGCCCGCCGCGGCCTTCGGGGCGGTGGGCGCCGCGCCGGGGGAGGGCACCGCCCTGGCCCTTGTCACCATCCCCGAGAACCCGCGGGAGATGACGGCGAACCTCAAGGGGCCCCTCTTGTTCAACCCGGAGACCCGCCAGGGGATGCAGATCGTCCTGGACGACGAGCGGCACTCGCTCCGCTATCCCATCTTGTCCGCTCTGGCGAGGCGGTGACGAAACATCCCGAGAACTCCAATGCAGCGTCCGTCAAGATGTCATTCCGAGCGACCGTAGGGAGCGAAGAATCTCGATTTTAAAACCGATATCCTTCGCTTCGCTCAGGATGACATCTTCGCGGAGCTTGCCCTGAGCAACACGAAGGGCTCAGGATGACATGCCGACCCAGTGCTCGGGCATTCCACCGTCTTTTGCAATGATTGGATGGGATAGGTCCTGAAACGTCGTAGGGGCGGCCCCTCCTACGGGGGCCGAAGCCTTCGCTACCGGGCCCGAAGCCCCTTCGGCCTACGCCGACCGAAAGTCGGCTTCGGCCGACTGAAGGCCGGTCGCTCAGAATGACATGCTAGGCGAATGGGCGGCAATGCGAGCTTAACGGGAAACACGCAGGGGCGGGTTTGAAACCCGCCCCCGCGGAATTCGCCACAGAATCCCCCCCCGCGAATTCGCCCCTCGTAGGGGCGGCCCTCTGTGGCCGCCCTTTGCGGGGGCAGGCATCGAATTAGGGCGGTGGCGGGCACCGCCACCCGCGCGGTGCGCCGCGCGGGGCGGGGGGGCCTGCCCCTACGGCTGGGCGGCCTGCGCCTCGCACTCTTCCAGGCGGCGGCGCGCCTCGGCGTCCCCGGGCCGCAGCTTGACGAGGCGCTTGTACTGCGCGGCCGCCTCCTCGAAGCGCTCCTGCTTCCGCAGGAAGCGGGCGTAGTTTCCCGCCCCGTCCGCGTACTCCGGGTCGAGCTCGACGGCCCGTTTGTAATGCGTCTCCGCCTCTTCCACCTTTCCCTGCTCGCAGAGGACCACGGCCAGGTTGTTGTGCGCCTGGGCGCAGGCGGGGTGAAGGCGGACGGCCAAAAGGAGGTATTTCGCCGCCTCGCCGGGCTTCCCCTGGAGCTTGAGCAGGTTGGCGAGGTTGGTGTGGCTCTCCCAGGAGGAGGGGTTGAGCCTCAGGGCCCGGCCCATGGCCGCGACCGCATCCTCCATCTTGCCGAGGCCGTAGTAGGCCAGGCCCAGGTTGGTGTGGAAGGCGGGGACGCCCGGCCTCCGCTGGATGGCGGCCTGGATGAGCTCGGCCGCCGCCTCGTGGTGGCCCGTCTCCCGGGCGAGCACCCCCAGGGAGTGCAGGGCGCTGGCGTGGCCGGGGTCGCGCTGGAGGACCTGGCGGTAGAGGGCCTCGGCCTTCTCGGCGTGGCCCGCCTGGTGGTGGAGGAAGGCCTCCTGGTAGATCTCCTCGATCCCGGCGGGGCCGGAATCGGCCGGCCGGCTCTCCGCCTGGGGGGCCATCTCTCCCTTGCACAGGACGTAAGCGTGCCCCGAGAGGGGCTTCCCCGACTCCATCCGGAGGATGATCTCATCGCGCAGCACAAGGGTGAAGCCGTTCTTCCCGGCCAGGCCCATGATGTAGGAGTCGGAGTGGGCGAAGCGGCCCGTGTGGCGGAGGATGAAGCCCTCCCCCGGGATATCCTCGGTCGTGAAGGCGAAGAGCCCCCCCGCGCGCAGGGCGGCGGCGCACGCCTCGAACACTTTCTCGAGGCCGCCGACGTAGATGAGCACGTCGGCCGAGACGGCGAGGTCGAGCTCCCCCTCGTAGCGGGTGAGCGCCTGGGTGAGATCGCTCTTGTGGAGCTTGTCGTAGACCTTGCGCTCCCTGGCCTTGGCGAGCATGCCCGGGGAGAGGTCCACCCCGGCGAGGTGCCCGGCCAGGTCCCTGAACTGGGCGCCGCTGAGGCCCGTCCCGCAGCCCAGGTCGATCACCTTCAGCTTGGGCGGGTTCCCGCCGAGCACCCGCCCGACCGCCTCGCGCAGCCCCTGGGGCGCGCGATAGCGCAGGCCCTCGACCAGGTGCTTGTCGAACTTCTCGGCGTAGCCGTCGAAGAGGCCGGCGACGTAGCCCTTCGGGGCGGTCTCCGCCCCGTCCGCCCCGAAGGCGTTGAAGAAGTGGTGGGCGCTGGCGTTGCCGGGCTCCTTCGCCAGGATCTTCTCGAAAACACGGCGCGCCTCCTCGATCCGCTTTTGCCTCGTGAAAAGGGTCCCCAGGTTGGCCAGCGAGGCGAGGGAGGAGGGGTCGGCCGCCAGCGCCTTCTGGATGAACTCCTCCGCCTTGTCGAACTTCCCGGCGTCCATGTAAAGCAGGCACAGGTTGTTCAGGCAGCCCAGGTGCTGGGGGTTGAGCTCCAGTGCTTTCATCCAGAACCCATGCGCGAGCTGCTTGTTCCCCGCGTCCCGGTAGTGGCATCCCATGTTAAAGAACGCGGCCGGATTCGAGGGGTCCAGCGCGATGGATTTTCCCGTCAGCGTGATGGCTTTCCCGAATTGCTTCCGGTGCCCATGAATGACGCCCAGGAGGAGAAGCGGCTCGGCGCCCCCTGGGTCGGCGCTCAGGACCCGGCGGAGAATCGGCTCCGCCTGCGCTTCCTTGCCCTGATTGATGAGCAACTGGGCGTTCCGGAGTTGCTGGTTCGCTTGCTCCTGCCGGGCGGCCCATGTGGGAGAAGAATGGCCTTTCCCTGGCCGGTTGCGGGTTTTGGTTGGCATCGCGCGCGCTCCTTTGGCTGGATGTCCTGCCCACGACTCACCGCAACAGAAGCAAATTCAATGCCGTAGTCATTTCCT
>JACPCT010000119.1 GCA_016184445.1 Candidatus Tectimicrobiota bacterium
GCGGGCGGAGGACATCCTCCGCCAGGCGCGGGGGAGGCCGGGCCACATCTTCAACCTGGGGCACGGCGTCCTCCCCGCGACGCCGGTGGACAACGTGCGTTTCCTGGTGGACCTGGTGCACGAGTGGAATGGCTGACATGACCTCTTCGTTCGATTCGGTTCTGCTCATCGGCTTCGGCGGCCCGACTCCCGGCTGCTGCCGCCGCCACGCCGAGTGCCCCGGCGAGGCCTACTGCTACGTGGAGAATGTCGTCGGCAGCCGCGCGGGCGCGGCGGAGCGCATCCGCGGCGTGGCGGCCCACTACGCGCACTTCGGGGGCTTCTCCCCCTTCAGCTTCTTCTCGCAGCGGCAAGCGGGGGCGCTCGAGACGGCCCTGGCCGCCGCCGGGGCGTGGCTCCCGGTCTACGTGGGCTTCCGCTTCTGGACCCCCTACGTGCGCGAGGCCCTCGCGGAGATGGGCCGCCGGGGGCTGCGCCGGGCGCTCGGGGTGGTCCTCGCCCCCCACCGGGCCAAGATCAGCTGGGAGGCCTACCAGGGCGAGGTGGCTTCGGCCCGCAAAGCGCTGGGGGAGGGGGCGCCCGAGGTCGAGTTCCTGGAGGCCGGCTGGTTCGACCACCCCGCCTTCATCGAGGCGGTGGCGGGCTGCGTGCGCCGGACCGCCGGGGGGATGGCGCCCGGCCGCTTCGAGAAGTCGCGGCTCATCTTCACGGCCCACTCCATCCCCGTCCCGATGGCCCGGGTGTCGCCCTACGAAAGCGAGTTCGCCCGCACGGCGGCCCTGGCGGTGGAGGCGCTCGGCGTCGGGCGCTACGACCTGGGCTTCCAGAGCAGCCCGGACGTCCCGCCCGGCGCCTGGCTCGAGCCGGACGTGACGGAGGTCATCCGCCGGGCGGCGGGGGACGGGGTGCGCGACGTGGTGCTCGCCCCGATCGGCTTCCTCTGCGATCACGTGGAGGTGCTCTACGACCTTGACAAAGAGGCGCGCGAGGCGGCCGGGGAGGCGGGCCTGGGCTACTTCCGGGCCCCCACGGTGGGCACCCATCCCGCCTTCATCGGGATGCTGCGCGGCCTCGTGCTGGACCGCATCGCGGGGAGAATCGCTTGACCCCCGGTTCCCGGCGCGCGGTCGTGCTGGGGGGGGGCGTCGCGGGCCTCGCGGCCTGCTTCCGCCTCCTCCAGGGCGCCCGGGAGCGCGGCCTGCCGCTCGAGGTGGTTCTCCTCGAAGCCTCCCTCCGGGTGGGCGGTGCCATCGAGACCGCCCGGGCGGGCGGCTGCCTCCTGGAGAAGGGCCCCGACTGCTTCCTCTCGGTCAAGCCCGAGGGCGTGGCGCTCTGCCGCGAGCTGGGCCTCGAGGGCCAGCTCATCGGCACCCGCCCGGAGTGCCGCCGCAGCTTCATCCTGCGCGGGGGGAGACTGCACCCCGTCCCGGCGGGTTTCTACCTCCTCGCGCCCTCCTCCTTGACGCCCTTCGTGACGAGCCCCGTCTTCAGCCCCCTGGGGAAGCTCCGCATGGCGCTCGATCTTGTCCTCCCGCGCCGCCGCGGGGCGGGGGACGAGTCGCTCGCCTCCTTCGTCCGCCGCCGGCTCGGGCGCGAGGCGCTCGATCGGATGGCCCAGCCCATGGTGGCGGGCATCTACGCGGCCGACCCCGAAGAGCTGAGCCTTGAGGCCACCATGCCCCAGTTCCTCGAGATGGAGCGCCGCCACCGCAGCGTCATCCTCGCCCTGCGGCGGCGGGTGGCGCAGGCCCGGGGGGCGGCGGCGGCGAGCGGGCCGCGCTATGCGCTCTTCCTCTCGCTGGCAGGGGGGATGGAGACGCTGGTGGAGGCTCTGCGGGAGCGGCTCCTGGGAGCCTCGCTGCGCTGCGGCGCCCGGGCCGTCGGGCTCCGGCGGGAGGGCGGCCGCTGGCGGGTGGGCCTGGAGGGAGGCGGGGAGCTTGAGGCGGACGCCCTGTGCGCGGCCCTCCCCGCCCACGCGGGGAGCAAACTCTTCGGTGAAGTCTCCCCGCGCCTGAGCGCCCTGCTGGGGGGGATCCCCTACGGCTCGGTGGCCACCCTCAACCTGGTCTTCCGGCGGGATCGGGTGGCCCATCCCCTCGACGGAACGGGCTTCGTCGTCCCGGCGGCCGAGGGCCGCCCCCTCATGGCGTGCTCGTTTTCGAGCTCGAAGTTCGCGGGCCGGGCCCCGGAGGGGAAGGTGCTCCTGCGGGCCTTCGCCGGCGGGGCGCGGGGCGGAGAGGCGCTGGCGCTCGCGGAGGGAGAGCTCATCCGGCGGCTGGTGGAGGATTTGAGGCCCGTGCTGGGTCTCTCGGGGGAACCCGAGGAAGCGCTCCTCCAGCGCTATGGGCGCGCCATGCCGCACTACACCGTCGGGCACCTGGGGCGCGTGGAGGAGATGGAGCGGCTGGCGGCGGAGCTGCCCGGGGTGGCCCTCGCCGGGAGCGCCTACCGGGGGGTGGGGATTCCCGACTGCGCGGCGGGCGCGGCGGCGGCGGTGGCACGGCTGCTGGATCAGCTGGCGGGGCTGGCGCCCGCGGCCGGGTGAGCCTGGTCAGGCGCTGGCAGCCTTCGCCGCTCCCGCCTTGCCTTGGATCCGGTAGAAGGGGCAGGCGGTGAAGTCGCCCTGGCAGAACTCCCGGACGATGCGGGGCCCGCGCGCGATGGGGCGGACAAACCAGGGCTCGAAGCACATCACTTCTCTCCCCTGCGGGGTGATCCGGAAGGGGCAAGTCTCTTGTGGCGTCATGGCCATCTCCTTTGGCGAGGGAGGGCCTCTTGTAGGATAATTTAATCCTTTTTACATTCTTTGCCAGGAATTCTGGATGTGAGGGAAACCCCTTGGATTTCCGGCGGATTGACCCCCCCTAGTGGCTCTGATATGTAGCATCCCGGAGGGACGGCATGTTCGACGAACAGGGGCTCCGGGACGACCACCGGCGCATCCTCACGGAAATCCAGATCGTCCGGCGGCCCTACCTTGGCATCGTCTCGGGCTACCACGAGCTGGGTTACCGGGTGCTGGGCCCCGAAGTGAAGGAGCGGCCCGGCTCTGTCCAGGTATCGGGTCGGCTCATGGTCTCCCCCAAGCTCATCTGGACGCCCGCCCAGGCCCAAAAGACCTTCGGGGAGCTGTTCGAGGAGCGCGAGATCATGGACGCCGCGCTGGTGGGGCGGGTTTTCGCCTTCCCGGTGGTGGCCTCGGGGTCGCTCAACGTCCAGAGCGAGTACCTCAAGGTCACCCGCCACGAGTGGAGCCCCGAGGTTCTGACCGAGAAGGTCCTCGACGAGCTCCTCCGGCGGGAGGAAACCGGCACCGCCGTCCTGCGGACCCCCGACATCCGCTTCTACCCCCTGGCCGTGCAGCGCTTCATTCACGAGATCCTGGGCGAGGAGTTCGCCTGAGCGCGCGCCCGGAAGTGTGATCCAGCTTACTTGGCTCCGGGGAAAGTCATCATATAATATGGTAATCGGCCCCGGCGGAGCGCCCGCCCGGAGGCCGGCCGGTCTGGGGAGTCGGCCGGGGGGGCCTATGAAGGTGCACAGAGGCGGCAGGGGCTGCGGCCGGGCGGCGCGCCCGGCAGCCTGGTGGCGCGGCGACCAGGGCCAGGGGCTGGTGGAGTACGCCCTCATTCTCATGTTCATCGGCCTGGTCCTGGCGGGCGTGCTCCTGGTGTTTGGGCAATCCATATCCAACCTCCTCCAGCCCATCATCGCGGCGGTGTAGGCCGCGGCCCGCTGTGTGACCCCTCTCACGTTTTCCCCCTTTCCCGCGGGACCGTCCGCGCCTCCGGTGTGGCTCATGTCACCGGAGCGCGTTATTGCCGCCGGAGCGTGTGAATGTCCTCACAGACCCCCGGGGGGAAGGGCCCTATCCTGGATTCCAGGAGGGGAGGAAGGTTGAAAGGCGGCGCCATGAAACCGAGGCGGATTCCTGAGCGAAGCTCATGGAGGCGGCTTCTCCGGCCGGCGGTGGGGAGGAGGGGCCAGGCCATGGTGGAGTTCGCCCTGCTCCTGCCCGTGCTGATCGTGCTTGTCATGGGGGTGCTCGACTTCGCCCGCGCCTTCAACGTCCTCCAGGTGGTGACCAACGCCGCCCGCGAGGGCGCCCGCGCGGGCGTCATCCCCACGAACA
>JACPCT010000120.1 GCA_016184445.1 Candidatus Tectimicrobiota bacterium
GCAAGGTCTTGCGCAGTCAGGGCTCCCCCGAAGACGCCTGAATGCGCACCGGCATGGCCGCCCGGTGACTCTCCACGGGAGGGTGAAACCGCCGGGGGCAGACCCCCCCAAAAACTTCCGGCCAAACTGCGGACAGAACCCCCTGGGCCAGTTAAACCGGAATGGAAAGAGACTGAAACGGCCCGGGACGGGATGAACCATGAACCCGAAGGGCCAGCCGTGGCGGGGGAATTTCCGGTGATATAAAGTGTTTTGTCTCTATTCCGCGAATCACGGAGGCGCCGGGGATGGGGAACAACCCGTGCTTGCGGGTCCGGGTGCGGCGATGAGAGTCCTCCTTCTCGGCCTCCCGGTCGGGCTCTTGTTCGGGTTCGTCCTCCAGCGCGGCCGCTTCTGCATGTACACCGCCTTCCGCGACCTCCTCATCGCGCGCGACGCCACCCTCTTCCGGGCTTACATCCTGGCCCTCCTGGTCCAGACCCTCCTGATTCAGACGGGGGCCGCCCTGGGACTTCTGACCGTGAGCCCGTTCGGCCTCTTCTGGCTGGCGGCCGGCGCCGGGGGCTTCATCTTCGGCGTGGGGATCACGCTGGCGGGAGGGTGCTCCTCGGGAACCTGGTACCGGGTCGGCGAAGGGATGGTGGGGTCCTGGCTGGCCGCCCTGGGCTACGGCCTGGGCGTGGCCGCCACCTTCTGGGGGATCCTGCGCCCGGGCGCGGACCTTCTCCTCTCCGTCGAGGGGCCCGCCCGCTGGCGAAGCCTGCCCGGCCTCCTGGGCGTCCCCGAGTGGCTCTTCCTGGCCATCGCTCTTGGAGGAGGGGGGTATTGGTTGCTGCGCTCCCCCCGCCCGCGGGCCTTCACGGGCTGGCTCTGGACGCGGACGGGTCTCGCCATCGGGCTGGTGGCCGCCCTGGCCTGGGCGGCGTCGGAGGCCACCGGGAGGATGTGGGGCCTGAGCATCACGGGGCCGACCGGGGCCTGGGTGCGCTACGTCACGGCGGGCGATTCCTCCCGCTGGGGATGGGACGCCTGGGTGCTCCTGGGCATCCCGCTGGGAGCCTTCCTGTCGGCCCGTGCGGGCGGGGAGTTCAAGTGGCGGGCCCCCGCCCCCGGGCGGATGGTGAAGCAGCTGGCGGGTGGGGTCCTGATGGGCTTCGGGGCGGCCACGGCGGGCGGCTGCAACATCGGCCACGGGCTCACGGGCCTTGGCGCCCTCTCCACTTCCAGTTTGCTCGCCATCGTTTCCATCCTGCTCGGCACATGGGCGGGAACCTGGCTGTTCTTCCTCAGGAGATGAGAATGCCCGCCGTGAAGACGCTGGATCTGCGGGGGGAGATCTGCCCCGACCCCCTTCTCCAGGTGCAGGGGGCCGTCCGCCAGGCGGCCCCCGGGGACACCTTCCTCGTCCGCGTGGACTACCCCCTGGCCGTGGAGAACATCGCCCGCTGGGCCGAGTCGCAAGGCTTCGCCGTCGCGGTCGAGCGGCAAGGGGGGGAGTGGGAGATCAGCATACGCCTCCCTTGAGGCCCGCCGCGCGGCCGCCGGAGGCTGGGCGATGTTCATGGAAGTGGCGCAAGAGTGGGCCTTCCCTCTCCCTAAAGGAGTAAATCCATGAGCCGGCTCGCGAGCGTCTCCATCGAGGGGATGCCCGAAGCGCAACGGCGCCTCTTCGCGGAAATCACGGCGGATCCGGCAGGCACGGTGCGCGGGCCCTTCGGGGCCTGGGTGCGCAGCCCCGAGCTGGCCGGCCACATGCTCGCGATCATCGGGTTCCTGCGCGATCGGGCCGCGCTGCCCGCCCGGCTGGTGGAGCTGGGCATCCTCATCGCCGTCCGCCACTGGGACGCCCGCTACGCCTGGAAGGCGCACGAGGCGCGGGGGCTCAAGGCGGGCCTCGATCCGGACGTCATCGCCGCGCTCGGCGCGGGGCGGGCGCCCGTCTTCATGAAAGCCGACGAGGCGGCCGTCTTCGCGTTCTGCACCGAGCTGCAGGAGAAGCGCGCCGTCGGCGCCGCCGCCTACGCCCAGGCGGTCGAGGCGCTGGGGGAGCGCGGGGTGGTCGAGCTGACGGCGGCCCTGGGCTTCTACACCATGATCGCGATGACGGTGAAGGCCTTCGAGATCCCCGTCACGGGGTGAAGGGCGTCAGGCGGGATGTTCGTAGGTGTATTGAGACACATCCACCCTGACAAGCTCTACCACCTGCCCCTCAATCCACCTCTCCACGTCCGCCCGCCTGAACCGCAGCCTTCCGCCGGGCTTGAGGAAGGGGATTTTCTTGGCCGATGTCTGGGCGCGGAGCCACGCGCGGGCGGGACGCACCCCCGCAGGCGCTTCGGCATCCGGCTCCAGGGGGTGCGACGCCGTGCCGCGGATCAGGCGAGGAACTTCCCGTCCTTCACGACGGCCTCCCCGTCGAGATCCACGGTGACGCCGTACATCAGGGCGTCCAGGTGCATCTTGCTCCGCACCGTCCCGCCGAGGCTGTAGTTGTCCCCGATCCCGAAGTGGGCCGTCCCGATGAGGCGCTTGTCCTGGTTGTTGCCGCGGGGCCGCTCGTTCGGGACGGTCCCGATCCCCAGCTCGGCGACGTTGGCCGCGTTGTCGTCCGCCTGGTCCCAGATCGCCTTCAGGCGCTCGGCGTCGGCCCCGCCCGAAACCTTGGCGACCACCCCCTTTTCCATGGTCAGGCGGATGGGCTCGCGGACGAAGCCGATCCAGTTCACCATCCCGTCGATGACGGCGAGGCCCTCCGCCGTCCCCTCCAGCGGGGAGACCGCCGACTCGGAGAAGTTCGGCATGCTCGCCCAGAACCCCTTCTCCGTGCAGATGGAGGCGATGCCGTAGCCCTTGCGGCCCTCCAGGGACATGGAGACGTCGGTTCCCAGGGCGGTGGTGACGCGGGCCCGCTTCGCGGCCGTGAGGCGGGCCGCCAGGCGGTCGGCGCGGGCCTTGGTCTCCAGGAGCTCCTTGGCCGTGACGCGCTCGCCCGGCTCCGGGGCCATGAAGTTCCCGAAGCGCACCCCGCGGGCGAGGGCGTCCTTGCGCGCCTTGGTGTGGACGAACTGGTTGATGGCTAGGTCGGACAGGGCGGCGATCGCCACGTCGGCGGCGTTCATCGCCGCGACGATCATGTCGTTCGGCTCCTTCTGGTAGGGCCTGGGCTCGGGGATGAGCGCGATCGCCGGGGTGGCCCCCTTGATGGCCGCCGCGGCGGCCAGGGCCTCGCCCCAGGGAATGTGCTCCTGGTCCACGATCACCAGGACCTTCTCCCCTTCCTTCACGCCCAGGCAGGTGTCGATGCACAGGTGCGCGGTCTCCATCCGGTCCATCATGCTGGGCATCGGGGCCTCCTCGGGAATCAAGCCTTCGGGTCCTTGTCCTCGAAATAGCGCACCCGGGCCGGCGCGAGGCGCACGAAAAGGCGCGCGCCCGGCTCGAACTTGCACTCCTTGGGCGCCTGCACCCGCAGCACCGCCTCGCCCACCCGGATGCGGTAGTCGAGGAAGGAGCCGAGGAAGGCGCGGTCCGCCACCACGCCCGGGAACAGGTTGTCCGGCCCGCCGTTCCGCTGGGCGTGGAGCTTGATGTCCTCGGGGCGGATGTTCAGGACGACCGGGGAGCCGGGCGCCACCGGGCGGGGAGCGTCGCCCCCGGGGGCGCCGACCTCGACCCGGCCGAAGCCCGTCACCTCGACCGCCGCCCCCGCCAGGCGCCCCTTCAGGAAGTTGGTCAGCCCCACGTACCCGGCGACGAAGGGAGTGGCCGACCGCACGTAGATGTCCTCGGGCGGGCCGAGCTGCTCGATCAGGCCGAGGTTCATCACGGCGATCCGGTCCGCGACGACCATCGCCTCGCTCTGGTCGTGGGTGACGTAGAGCATGGTGATGCCTAGCCGGCGCTGGATGGCCTTCAGCTCGAAGCGCATCTCCTCGCGGAGGGTGGCGTCCAGGTTGCTGAGGGGCTCGTCCAGCAGGAGGATGGAGGGCGAGATGACGAGCGAGCGGGCCAGCGAGACGCGCTGCTGCTGCCCCCCGCTGAGCTCCCCGGGGTAGCGGCCCCCGAGCCCGCCGAGCTGGACGACGGAGAGCATCCCGTTCACCCGGGTCTCGATGTCCCGCTTGGGCA
>JACPCT010000121.1 GCA_016184445.1 Candidatus Tectimicrobiota bacterium
GGCGCCGCCGCGCGCGCGTGAGGGCCGGGAGGGTGCGGAGGAGATCGAGGAGCGTCCTCCCAGGCCCGAAGAAGCCGCCGCCGCCCTCGCCGGGGCGCTGCTGGAGCGGAGGGAGGACCTCGAGGAGGCCGGGAAGAAGGGCGGCCGGAAATTCGCCTGCCCCGTCCTCCGCTCGGAGCGGCGCCCCGCCGAGCGCCGCCCCTCCGCCCTGCGGCCGCCCGTCGCGCGCAAGGACCTGCGGGGGGACTGGACGGCCGAGGAGGAAGGGGCGCTCGCCGGCGCGATCGAGCGGGAGCTCCTGCGCCTGCGGCTGCGCCGGGTGCGCCGCAAGCGCCTGGCCCGGCGGGGGACGCTCTGGGTGCAGCGGGCGCTCCGCCTCTCGGTGGGGACGGACGGGGTGCCCATGCGCCTCCCGAGGCGGCGCCCCCAAAGGCGGGAGCCGAGGCTGCCCCTCCTGGTGGACGTCTCGGGCTCGGCGGCGCGGGCGGCGGCCTCCTTCCTCGCCCTGGCCTCCCGGCTGGGGGAGTCGTTCCGCCGGATCACGGTCTATTTCTACGTGGACGGCGCCGCCGAGGGGACGGCGCTGCTGCCGGACTTCCTCCGCGAGCGGCCCACCCGCGCCGCGCTGGAGCGGGCGGCCGCGCGCCTGGCCGGCCTGAACCTCCACGCCCTGAGCGACATGGGCCGGGCGCTCTACCAGGTGCTCGAGCGGGAGGAGGCGGGGCTCAGGCGCGACACCCTGGTCCTCATCCTGGGGGACGGCCGCAACAACGGCCTCAACCCCTGCGCCTGGGCGCTCGAAGCCATGCGGGGGCGGGCGCGCAAGGTGGTCTGGCTGGTGCCCGAGCCCTACCGCCTCTGGGGGACGGGGGACTCCGACCTCCGGGCCTACGCCCCCCACTGCGACCTGATGGTGGAGGCGGCGGACCTGGAGGGACTGAAGCGGGGGCTGCGCCGGGCGGGGGGGCGGTGGACGGCCCGGGAGGGCTAGGTCAGAACGACTTGCGGAGGTAGTCGAGGCTCTTGAGGACGGTCTGCCGGAGGCCGTGCTTCTTGTAGTAGTTCGAGGAGAGGTGGAGGAGGGTGAGCGGGTTACGGTACTTGGGCACCTTCTTGCCGGTGTCGATCCGGACGAGCTGGCCCATGCACCGCTGGCAGGTGGGGTGGATGAGCCTCCCCCGGGCGGCGTTCTCCCGGATGGCGGCCGCCTTGGGGCCGGCGTAGATCTCCTCGATGGTCTGCTCGTTCGCGTTGCCGAGAGCGAGCGTCCCCTCGTAGTCGTTGCAGCAGTAGGTGACCGCCCCGTTCCACAGGACGGCGAAGGTGCCGGCCGCCGCACCGCCGCTGATGGCGGCGCAGTAGCCGGCCTCGCTCGGCCGGAACTCGTAGCCCACCTGCACCATCGCGCCCGCCCAGTGGTGGGCGGCCTTGAGGAAGAGGACCACCCCCGGGTAGACGGGGTAGCCGCGCTCCACGTCGGCCAGGCTGACCGGCGGCGCCGCGGCGCGGGCCGCGCCCTCCGGGTCGAGGTCGCGGAAGAAGGCCTGCCACTTGCGGATGACCCCCTCCGCCTGCTCCTTGCTCACGATGAGGAGGCCGCCCGGCGAGCCCGGCTTCACGTTGCCCACCATGTAGTGCATGGTCACCTTGCCGGGGTGGCGCCGCTCGACCTTCATCCGCAGGAAGCGCTCCACGCCGCCCACGTAGTTCCCGTAGCTCAGGCGCCCCGCGCGGCGGAGCACGAAGGAGTCCTGGTCGATGCTCTGGATGCTGAGGGTGAGGTTGTCGATCGGGACGGAGAGCAGGCGCTCGATGTGCTTCTCCGTGAGGAGGGAGGAGTTGGTGTAGAGGCTGAGCTTCAGGCCGCACTCGTGGGCGTGGCGGGCGAGCTCGTCGAACCTGGGGTGGAGCAGGGGCTCGCCCATGACGTGGAAGAACACCCGCTCGCACATCCGCTTCCCGGCCAGCTCGCGCATGACCTTCTTGGCGAGGCCCGCGTCCATCAGGCCGCGGGGGCGCTTCATGATCCCGTCCGGGCAGAAGTCGCAGCACATGTTGCAGTGGCTGGTCAGCTCGAGGAGGAAGATGGAGAAGCGGATGCCGGGGTCCGCCGCCGCGCGCGGAGGAGCCGGGAGCGGAGTGGCCGTCGTCATGGGCGATCCCCCCATGGAGCCCCCCTCGGCCCCGCTGGCGGAAGTCCGGCGCCGGAATCCAGGGATGATAGCACAAAGGGGGGCGCCGCGCCGGTTGACGCGGCGCGCCTCCCTCCTCCAAGGTAAAGGGAAATCCCGATCCCCGGAAGATGAACCGGCCCCCCCAGGGCCGCCGCCTGGCCCGAAAGGCCGGTGAGAAGAGGAGGGTTCCTCCGACATGATGTTCTCGATCAAGATCCACGACATCAAGGGCTCGCAGAAGCTGCGGGACATTCACCGCCAGGCCCACCTGGACTACCTGAAGTCGTTCGACGAGAAGACCATCTTCGCCGGGCCCTTCCTCGCCGAGGACAACGCGACCGAGCTGGGCAGCATGCGCCTGCTCGACTTCCCGGACCGCGCCGCCGCCGAGAAGCACGTGGCGGGGGAGCCCTACATCCTGGGCGGCTGCCAGGAGCGGCCCGCCATCCACCGCTGGCGGCCGGGCCTGCCCTGCACCTGGCGGGACTGCCCGCGGAAGGAGGGCTACGAGCAGTTTTACCTCCACGCCCTCGACCGGCCGGGCAGCCAGAAGCTGCGCGGGAAGGTCCAGCCGGAGAACCGGGAGTACTTCAAGAAATTCGAGGGCAACTTCATGGCGCGGGGACCCCTACTCTCGGACGACGGCGAGCGCGAGATCGGGACCGTCATGCTCCTCGACTTCCCGGGCCTGGACGCGGCCAAGGCCTTCTTCCAGGGCCTTCCCTTCCGCAGGGAGGGCCTCTACGAGAAGCCCGAGTTTTACCGCTGGCGCTTCGGCCGCGTCTTCGACCGCCTCAAGGTGCCGGTGAAGTAGGGGGCGGGCATTCCCCCTGGAATGAACCGCTGGCAGCATCTCCGTTGGGGCGGGCTTCAGGCCCGCCCCTGCCTGTTTCTCACTCCCTTTTCCTCCCGAGCCGGAACCTGCGCGAAAATGATGTAAGCCCTTCCTGAGCCCTCCGCCCTATATTTCCCCCGTCCGGCGGATTGCCGGGCCTGGCGGTATAATAGGGGAAGCGATTCTCCCAACCAAAGGAGGCACCGCCATGAAGCAGATCGACCGGGTCATCCTCGCCGTGATCGCCCTGGCCCTGACCGTGATCGCCCTCAACCCCTGGGTCGCGCCGACGAGCAGCCAGGCGCAGGGGCAAGGAGGGGTCACGTGGGTGGATATCCGTAGGATAGGGGGAGTACCCGTAGATCTTCCCTCGGCAAGGCCAGTGCCAGGTCTGCCGGTGTTTGTCCTGAACAAATAGCAAATCGAGGAACAACATGCCGAACCAGGTCAAGATCGATGTCGAGGTCAATAGCAACGCGGCGGAGAAGTTCAAGGAGGTTTCCGACGCGGTGCGCTTGGCGGAGCGGATCGCTGTCTCGGCCAGGGAGGGCTACGAGAACTATGCTGAGGCGCTGGATATCGCCAAGAAAAATGCCCAGGCCTTCGTTGGCCCTTGCACCCAGCTGGCCCAGAGCGTGCAGAAAGCAACCCAGGAGGCCGCGAAGTTCCCCTCCGCGATGATGAAGGCCGCCCTCGCCGCCCAGGAGATGAAGGTCGGCTACGTGGAAGACCTGGGGGACATGGCCGAGGAAACCCTGAACTTCTCCGATGTCCTGAACCAGGCACAGTCGTATATCGAAGCCGTTGCTTTCTCGGTGGGGAAGGTTTGGGAGGGAGTGAATAAAGAATTCAACAGCAAGTTTACCGAGCAAGCGTCTTTCGCACTCGAAGCGGGAAAAAGAGCCTTCAATGATCTCCACAAAACCCTCGACGAGGGCCTCTCGGGTGTCTTCGCCACCGCCTTCACCTCCACCACCAAGGAGACCCACGACGCCTGGGAGAAGTTCCTCAAGCAGATGGAGGCGTCCTTCTACCAGTCCCTGGGCCGGATGGCCTCGGCCCTGGTGCAGGAGAACCTCCTGGCCCCCTTGTTCAAGCTGGGGCAGGAGGCGGT
>JACPCT010000122.1 GCA_016184445.1 Candidatus Tectimicrobiota bacterium
CTCCTCTCCCAGAGCACGACCGACCACAACCGCGACCTCGCCTTCGCCGCCCTGAAGAAGTGCTTCGCCGGCTGGGGCGAGGTGGCCGCCGCCCGCCCCGGCGCCCTCGCGGGCGTCATCCGTCCCGCCGGCCTCGGGAACCAGAAGGCCGGGCGCATCCTGGAGTTCCTGCGGTGGCTGAAGCGGGAGCGGGGGGAGCTCTCCCTCGAGTTCCTGCACGAGGCGCCCGACGCCGAGGCCGTCGCCCTCCTCACGCGCCACAAGGGCATCGGGATCAAGACGGCCTACGTCACCCTCATGATGGCCTCCTCCCGCGACCTCTTCCCGGTGGACGTGCACATCCACCGCATCGCCCGGCGGCTCGCCCTCATCGGCCCGCGCGTCACCCCCGAGAAGGCCCACGGCGAACTCGCGCCTCTCGTCCCCCGGGGCCGGGCCCACGAGCTGCACATGAACCTCCTCGCCTTCGGGCGGACCGTCTGCACCGCGCGGGACCCCAAGTGCGGCGGGTGCGGCCTCCGGCGGCACTGCGCCTTCTACCAGGCCCTCCCCTCCCCGAAGGCCGGCTGATGGAGACCCTCTTCGCCCTCGCCGGCCTGGCGGAGATCCTGGCCATCCTCTCCTCGGTCACCTACGCCGTGTCCCAGGCCCTCGTCCGGCTGGGGATGCGCAACGCCACCCCCTTCGGGGCCGCCCTCGTCGTCAACGGCTGCACGGCCGCGGGAGGGATCATCCTCTCGCTGCGGGACGGCACCCTCCTCGCCTCCACCTTCTGGCCCCTCTTCTGGTACGCGATGATCGGGGTGGTGGGCCCGGGGATCGGCCGCCTCTTCGGCTACATCGGCATCATCCGGATCGGCCTCAGCCGCTCCATCACCATCTCCTCCTCCACCCCCATCTGGGGCATCGCCTTCGCCGCCCTCATCCTGCGCGAGGCCCCCGGCCCGGGGATCATCCTCGGCACCCTGGCCATCGTCGCCGGCGTCGTCATCCTCAGCCCCACCGGGGGGGAGCGGGAGCGGCTGGGCGGCTGGTTCCAGGGCGCCCTGATCTATCCGGTCATCTGCTCCCTCGCCTACGCCCTCCCCCCCATCCTCAGCAAGCTGGCCTACGCCCACCAGCGGACCCCCTACGTGGGGATGGCGGTGGCCTTCTCGGTCGGTAACCTCACCATCCTCGCCTTCAAGGCGATCTCGCCGGGCCGGGTGAGGCTCTCCATCGGGCGGCAGGCCTGGCGCTGGTTCCTGCTCGGGGGCGCGTGCAGCTGCCTGAGCTCCATCCTGCTGTGGAACGCAATCCTAATAGGCAGCGTCTCGCCCACCCTCCCCCTCAGCCGGATGGTCCCCCTCTGGGTCCTCCTCATCAGCTACTTCTTCCTGGGGCAGATCGAGCGCATCACCCGGCGGGACGTGGCCGCCACCCTCCTGGTGGCGGCGGGCGGGGCGCTCATCACGGCGTTCCGGATCTGAAAAAAGAGGGGCGCCCCCGCGAAGGGGCGCCCCGGGAAGGCGGGGAAGCTCAGCCCTCGGGGATGGGCTCGACCAACTCGATGCGGATCTTCTCGGGCCCCTCGATGAAGGCGATCTTCCGGCCCTTCATCCCCGTCGCCTGGGGCTCCAGCGTGAACTTGGCGCCCCGCTCCTTGAGCCCGGCGGCGGCCGCCTCGATGTCCTCCACCAGCAGGCCCAAGTGGTCCAGCCCCTCGACGAGGGTCGGCGCGCGGACGTCGGCCCGCTCGCCCGGCCGCAGCCCCCGGATGAGGATGTTCACCCCGGCCAGCCGCAGCCCGGCGTTGGGGGCGCCCTTCAGGTCCGGGTTGTAGAGAAACGGCTCGGCCCCGAACACCCGCTCGAAGTACGCGGCCATCCCCTTCACGTCGCGGCAGACGAAGTGGACGTGATCGAACGCGAAATTCACCGGAGCTTTCCTCCTAGGGTGTGGCGATGATGGACCCTTGCCCTCCCGGGGCGCCCCTCTCCTCCTCCTTCTTCCCCGCGGCCTGGCTCTGGCGGGCGAGGCGGTCGAGCAGGACGCTCAGGGTGAGGTGCACCATCTCGCGGAAGAAGGCGGGCGGCTCCCCGCCCGCGCCCATCTCGCCCGCGAGGGCGAGGCACTCCCGCGCGAGGGCCGCCTGGCCCGAGGCGTGGAAGAAGAACGCGTTGTCCTCGAGCGCCTCCTCCATGCGGCCGCGCAGGGCGCCGTCCGCGAAGAGCGCCCCCGCCGCGTCCGAGACGATCCGCTCCAGGCGCGCCCGCCGCTGGGCCTCCTCGACCACGACCTTGCTCTGGAGGGAGTCCACCAGGGTGCGCAGGTGGGGGAGGATCTTCCGCTCCTCGATGAGCCAGCTCCAGAAGGCCTTCTGCTCGAAGAGCTCCCGGGGCTCGAGGCGGGGCTCCCCCGGCCCGGGCGCCTGGACGAGCCGCCGCACCGGGTGCTCCTCTCCGGGGGCCGCCGGGGGAAAGGCGGCCGGGTCGGCCAGGGGCTCCAGGAGCAGCTTGGCCCGCGTGAAGCCCGCGGGGAGGGACTGGCCCTCCCGCTCCGCCTCGCGCTGGGCCCGCTGGAGGAGCCAGACGGCGTAGCCGAGCGGTATCTCGCAGGTGGCCAAGTGGCTCGCCGGATCCCCGATGCGGGCGAAGACCTCGCGGAGCTCCTTCGCGCCCAGGTCGGCGGTGGCGAAATCCTCGACGCCGTGGCCCCGCCGCAGCATCGCCTCCACCACGAAGCGGCCCCTCGGCTGGAGGGAGCGGGCGATCCACACCATCATCCGCCCCAGCCCGTCCACGGCGCTGATGCGCGCCACGGCGAAGTCGATGCCCGGGGCGGAAGGGGGGGCGGGCGCTTCTTTCTCCTTCTCCTCCACCGCGACCCCCCGGCTGCGGAGGCGGTAGAGGGCCTTGCGCAGGCGCGAGCCTGTCTCCTTGTCCGCCGTCCCCCCCGCCAGCCCGGCGAGGGCCCCGGCCGCCTCCTTCGTCTCGAGCGAGGCGAGGGCGTCGATCAGGAGGACGGGCGGGGGCACGCCCCGCTCCGCCATGGCGCGGGCCAGGACGAGCAGATTGGAGGGGCGGCCCCCCTCCGCGGCGGCCCCCCGCAGGGCCAGCTCCCGGAGGCGGGGCGGGAGATCGCGGATGAGATCGCACACCTCGCCCGCGCCCCGGGCATTCAGCTCCCCGGCCAGCCGCGCCGCCGCCCGGCTCGTCCGCTCGAGCGCCCCGGGCTCCAGCTCGGCCGGAAGCTCCGCCTCCGGCTCCAGCGCCCGGATGGTCTCCCCGAGCGCGGCCAGGTCCCCGGGGGGCCAGCGCAGGGCCCGGGCGTGGACGAGCAGGGCCGGCACAGCGCCCGCGTCGGCCAGCTCCCGCAGGGCGGCGAGGGTGGGGACGCGCCCCTGGGGGGAGGTGGCCGCCAGGTGATCGGTCATCCCCTTGATCCCCGCCTCGCCGAGTTCGCGGATCTCGTCCAGGAAGGGGGCCGGGGCGAGCGCCCCCGGGGGCGGGGGCAGGGTGAAGGAAGCCTCCAGCCCCGCCGCCACCCGGCGGGCGCGCTCGATGTCCTCGGGCGAGGCGGCCCGCTTCTTGGCTTTTTTCCTGGACCTGGACGGCTTCGCCACGGATTTCTCCCGGATTTCACGCGAATTCCAAGGCAGCAAGCATCATCCGGGGGGGCGGGGAGGCTGTCAAGACAAACCGGGAAAACCAGGCCTTCCCTGGGTTTTCACCCCCGCCGGGGCGTGTAAGAATCCAGAAGAGGAGCCGGCCCCACCCCAAGGAGAGGTCCGCATGAGCGTCTGGTGCGACGTGGCCTTCGCCCCCGCCGAGATCCCGATCCGGCTGGTGGACGCCAAGCGAGCGAGGGGCGCCGAGGCGGGGGAGGTCCTCTGCGCGGCGATCGACGTCCTGCGCGCCACCACCACCATCGTCTCCGCCATGGGGAACGGCTGCCGGGCCATCCACCCCGTCCCCAGCCCCCAGGCGGGGCGGGAGAAGGCCGCCGCGCTCCGGGCCGAGCTGGGGGCGGGCCAGGTCATCCTCGGCGGGGAGCAGGACGGCCGGCCCATCCCGGCTACGACGGGGGCAACTCCCCCCTGGAGTACACCCCGGAGCGGGTCCGGGGGAAGGTGCTCGTCCT
>JACPCT010000123.1 GCA_016184445.1 Candidatus Tectimicrobiota bacterium
GGCGTCCACGTTGTGGACGATGCGCACGCTCTCGCCCGGATGGGCGAGGTCGAAGCGCACGTCCAGGAACCCGCCCTCGGCCATCATCTCTTCCTTGAGCTCCTGGGTGTTGACGGTAAGGGTGCCGTCCCTGTAGCCGGTCCGGCCCCCGAACACGGCCTTCCTGACCGGGAAGATTCCCATCTCAAGCCGCATGGCCGCTCTCCCTCAACCTCTCTTCGCCTGGTTCCTTCGCAGTTCGGCGAGCGTATTCTCGATCTGGCCCACGTCGAGCACCATCTCCATGAGCTGCACCTTCTCGGCGTAAAGGTCCGCCGGGAGCTTCGTGCGGACCTGCTCCTCCAGGATGTGGTACACCGGGAGTCCCAACGAGACTCCCGCCAGTGGCCCGGCCCAGCTGGGGTCGCCGGAGGTCACCGTCTCGGCGGCGATCCGGACGCCTTCCCCGTTCATCCCCAGCACCACCACCAGGTTCTCCATCCCGTGCGCGTCCACGAGCTGCTTGATGGTGGTCTGATTGTCCAGGTCCATGGCTCCCGCCGAAGTTCAGACGAAGCAGGCTGTCGTTTGGTAGACGACCTCCGAGCCCGCCGCCTGGAGGCACTCGGCCAGGACCGGGCCCGGGACGCCGTCCCGCTCCCCCAGGGCGATCACCTTCTTTCCCTCGAACATCTCGCTCCTCCTCTTATGATGCCGGGCGGGCCGGGAATGCCGGCCCCCTAAGATTCCACCACGATCGATGCCCCGTCCGCCTGCTGCGTCATCCGCCCCAGGAAAAGGCTCCCCTTGGCCACCACCATGGCGCTTTTCATCGTGCCCGCCCGCATGGCGGCGAGGGCGTGGCCCAGGTAGGGGACCCCGGCGGGGATGTGGCCCTGGGTGGGGGCGAAGCCGGGCATCCCGTGGGAGCGGATGAAGGCGGGGATCTCCTCCCGGGCGATCTCGCCGCGCATGGCCGCCAGGGCGGCGAGAGTGCGGTAGTTCGTGAGGGGGACGTCTCCCGCCCCGGCGGGAAGGGTCACCTCGGGGTTGTGGAGCTCGACGGCGTACTTGTCGATGTCCCGGAGCTTCCGCCCGGCGCGGGCCAGGGGCTCGCACACAAGGGCCTCCAGCACCCCCTGGGGGGTCGAGGGGCGGCCCGAGGGATGGCGGCCCGCCAACTCCAGGTTCAGGCGGGGACTCGCGCCGTCGTCCGGGCCGACCCAGAAGGCCACGCCGCCCAGCACGTCTTCCAGCACGGGCATTTGCTTCTCGATGTGGCGGTGGGACTTCATCCCGAGTTTGGCCAGGGAGCCGCCCCCTACGACCACCGCGTTCCGCACCACCCCGGCCTGGACCAGGGCCGCCGCGTGCACCAGGGCGTACACGGGGGCGGCGCAGAAGGCTTTGATGTCCACCCCGGCCGCGTTCGGGCAGCCCGCCATCTCCCCAATGGCCTTGGCGAGGTTCCCGCCACCCCGGTTGTAGCGGTCGCCGATGGCCTCCTCGGAGCAGCTAAGGATGTAGTCCACCTCCCTGGCGGGGAGGTGGGCCTTCTCCAGCAGCAGGCGGAGGGCGTGCGCCCCGCTCGCCTTGGCGGCCATGTTCTCGAGCAGGACGCGGGCGGCCAGCGACTCGTCCTCCTCGTGGTCGCGGCGGACGCAGCCGATGAGCGCGCCCCGGTCTTCGAGGGGAAGGGCCTCGCCCGACTCGATGCGTTTCAGGATCTCCTCGCGGGCCCCGCGCTTGCCGGCGGCGCCCATCAGAGCCCTCGCCGCGGCGGATGCGCCGTTGGCGGGCGGGCTCCAGCCGGGGTCCAGCATCAGGAGCCCGAACTGATCCGCCTTTTCGAGGAGGGAGTAGAAAGTCCCTTGGTCGAGAATCTCTCCGAACGGCCCTTGGTGAGAAGCTCCCGGCAGGGGATGGCCGTGCCAGGGCGAGGGGATGTCGGCGAGGGCTTCGGGCTTCAGGTTCCCGATGAAGGCCTGGTGGGGCGGGTAGGCGGCCACCTCTCCAAAAGGCCTCAAGCGGGCCTTGAGATCGGCCAGGAAGGAACCGGGCTGCGCCGCCTCTCGAAAGGGCTTGGAGCCGTATCGGACAAGGTCCGGGACGTGGACAAGCGTGTTGACGGCTGCGCGGAGGACCGGAACCATAGCGACCTGTTCGACGGAGAGATGGAAAATCCTGCGGAAATTCTATTTCGGACTGGGGGGAAAGTAAAACGTCCCAGCCATGCGAGGGAAGCTGCCACGGCCGCGCTCCCCCTCGTGTCCAGGTGCGCCTTCAGGGACGTCTGCCGGGAAGAGGCGAGAGGGGGTGGCGCGCCGGCGAGAGGGTGCGGCGGTCCTCCGGGGGAAGGTCCCCGGGCAGGATGGGCCGCTCGGGAAGGGAGAATTCCACTTCCTTGGTTTCTCCCTCCCGGAACAGGCGCAGGCGCACCTTGTCTCCCACTTTGAGGGAGTCGAGGATGACGGGGACCTTTTCGGGGTCGCTGAGTTCCTGATCGTTGAGGTGGGTCACGATGTCCCCGCCGAGAAGGTATTCCTCTCCCGCCACCTTGAGGGGGAAGGTGCCTCCGCGTAGGCCCTCCTTCTCGGCCGGGCTTCCGGGTTCGATGGTCTCCACGAGATAGCCGTCCACGAGGGTGATGCGGAGGAGCTCCTTGATGCCCCTGTCCACCACCCTCCCGCTGAAGCCGATCCAGGGGCGGATGACGCGCCCGTGGCCGATCAACTGGGGGACGACCTTCTTCGCGAGGTTTATGGGAATCGCAAAGCCCAGGTTCTGCGCGTCCGGCAAGATGGCCGTTGTCACCCCTACCACCTCTCCGCAGCGGTTGAGCAGCGGCCCGCCAGAGTTCCCCGGATTGATGGCGGCGTCGGTCTGAAGGTAGGGGAGCATCCTGCTGGCCGGGGAGTCGGGCAGGAGCCGGTTCAGGCCCGAGATGATCCCCCGCGTCAGCGTCTGATCGAGGCCCAACGGGTTGCCGATGGCGAACACCTCATCCCCTACCTGGAGCCTGTTCGAGTCCCCCAGCTTCGCGACGGGGGGGGCCGCGCCCGGCAGCGCGACCTTCAGGACGGCCAGATCCAGCAAGGGATCCGCTCCGAGGAGCTTGGCCGGGAGGGTCTTGCCGTCGTCCAGCGTCACGGAGACCGCGCTGCGGCGGTAGACGACATGGGAGTTGGTGAGAATCAGGCCCTTGGGGTCAATGAAAAATCCCGACCCGATGTTGCTCGTCACCCGGTCGGTGACCTTGAAGGGGTCGATCCCCACGGCGGAGATGAACACCACCGCCGGGGAGGCCTCCTTGAAGAGCTCTGGGATGGGCTTGGAGCCGCAAGGGCCGGTCTCCGCCCTGGAAAGCGGGGAGGGGGCGAGGAGAGACAAGAGGACGAGCAGGGCGGCCAGCTTCTCTTGCATGAACGGTTTCCCCGGCGGCAGCGGCATCCGTCAACATCCCTCGCGCCATTATGGCACCTCGCGGCGGGCCAAGAGAAGGCCGGCGAGCTCATCCACGGAATGAGACGCGGGAGGAGGCCCCGGCCGGCCGCAAGGGTGGTATGCTGTGGCGGCCCCCGGACACCAGGGGGCGTTGATTCGCCGCCGGGGTGGTCAGCGAATGAGGCATCGGGCTATCGCCGCCGGAAGCCTGTTTGTCCTGACGGCTTGGTGGGCGGCGGCGCCTTCCTGGGTGGGGCTGCCTGGAAATCCCTCCGCCCTCGCGCAATCCGCCTTTGGGGAGGAACCGGAGGACGCCGACGCCCTCCGGCTGGCCGCCACCCTCATCCGCGAGATCACGGCCATCCCCGAGAAGGGAATGCCCCCGGCTCTCCTGCGGAACGCGCACGGGATCGCCATCATCCCCGGCGTCATCAAGGTGGGCTTGGTGCTGGGCGGCAGGTACGGGAAAGGGGTGCTGCTGGTGCGCAATCCGGCGGGGGGATGGGAGGAGCCCAAGGAGATCACCCTCACGGGCGGGAGCCTCGGCTGGCAGGTCGGTGTCCAGTCCACGGATGTGATCCTGGTGTTCAAGTCCGCCAAGAGCGTGGAGGGCTTCGCCTCGGGCAAGATCACCCTGGGGGCCGACGCCAGCGTGGCGGCGGGGCCGGTGGGCCGCCACGCCGAGGCGGCCACGGA
>JACPCT010000124.1 GCA_016184445.1 Candidatus Tectimicrobiota bacterium
CGCATCTACCGCGTCCGGGCGGGCGACACCCTCTCCACCATCGCCGCCAGGCATGGGACCAGCACCGCGGTCCTCGCGCGCCTCAACCGCGATCGCATCGAGCACCCCAGCATGATCGAGCCGGGCCAGGAGATTCTTGTTCCCGTTCCGCAGCGCCCGAAGCCCGCGAGCGCCCGGCGCGCGCCGGCCAGGTCCGCGCCCCGCCGCCCCGCCGCCGCCCGGGCCCCCGCCCGGACGCCCGCTCCTCCGCGCGAGTCCTCCCGGGTCCACCGCGTCCAGCGGGGGGAGACCCTCGCCCTCATCGCCCGCCGGTACGGGACGACGGTGGAAATCTTGATGCGCCTGAACCGCGACCGGATCGAGCATCCGAGCATGATCCAGGTCGGCCAGTCCATCCGCGTGCCGGCCCCCAAGGCCGCGCAGAGGGTTTCCCGTCCCGCGGCGAAGCCCCCGGCCACCCGGAGGCAGGGGCCCTCCCCGCCCGCCGCCAAGGAAGAAGTCCCGAAACTTCCGGCTCCCGCCTCACGCTGAGGAAGGCGCCGTCTCCTTCCTTCCGTAAGGACAAGCGGCGAGGACGGAGCAGGCGCCGCAGCGCGGCTTCCGCGCCGTGCAGCAGCGCCTCCCGTGATGGATGAGCAGGAGGGTCACCCGCCCCCACCAGCGCCTGGGCGTCATCTCCAGGAGCTCGAGCTCCACCTTCAGCGGGTCCTGCGTCCGCACCCAGCCCAGGCGGTTGGAGGTCCGAAGCACGTGGGTGTCCACCGCGACGGCGGGGACGCCGAACGCTTCGTTGAGGATCACGTTGGCGGTCTTCCGCCCCACGCCCGCGAGGCGGGTGAGCTCCTCCCGGGTGCGGGGCACTTCCCCGCCATGCTCCTCCGCCAGCGCCCGGCAGCAGGCATGAATGGACTTGGCCTTCTGGCGGAAGTAGCCGCACGAGCGGATGAGCCGCTCAACCTCGCCCGGGTCCGCCTCCGCGAAGGCCCGGGCGTCCGGAAAGGCGCGGAAGAGCGCGGGGGTGACCAGGTTGACCCGGGCGTCCGTGCATTGGGCCGAGAGGATGGTGGCCACCAGGAGCTGGAGCGGGTTCCGGTGGTGAAGGGCGCATTCCGCGTCCGGGTAGGCCTTCTCGAGGAGGCCCAGCACCCGGCCGATCCGCCGGCCGTCCGGCTCCCCGGCCCCGCCCTCCGGGGGCGGCGCGCCGGCCGCGCCCACCCGCTTGGGATTCGCTTTCCGAAACCGGACCTCCGGCTTTTTCCTCATGTTGCACCCCTTCGGCCGAACCCTCTAGAATCCTCGGAGGGCGCCTCCGCGCCGCTTCCGCATCCTGGCAACCACGAAAGGAGACCTCCTGCATGGCCGAACCTGTTGTGGCCCAGAAAGGACCCTACGAATATACCGCCCAAAAGGACGAAAAGGTGGCTTGGTGCCGCTGCGGGAAGAGCGCCAAGCAGCCCTTCTGCGACGGCAGCCACCGGGGGAGCGAGTTCCGCCCGCTCCTCCTGGACATGAAGGCCGGCGAAACCATCCACTTCTGCGGGTGCAAGCACACCGGGAACGCTCCGCGCTGCGACGGCTCCCACAGCCGCCTTTAGCGCCGGCGTCCGCTTGGCGGGCGGGGCGCCCGCGCCCCGTTGCCGAGCTGGCAGCGATGGAGTAGATTGCGGGCCCGGTTCTTCCGGCGCTGGCCGGGGGAGGCGGCTCGCGCGTGTAGCTCAGAGGATAGAGCACCAGCCTCCGGAGCTGGGTGTCGCAGGTTCGACTCCTGCCACGCGCACCAAGGCACCCCAGGGGCCGGGCCCGACGGCCCCTTTCGTTTCCCTCCTCTCCCGCCCCGGTGCCGCAGGGGCCCCGGTTTCAAGAGGCCCGGCCGCCCGCCTCATGTCTGGGAGGGATGCATGTTCCTGCCGAACGTGTTTCTGCTCAAGAAGGTCCTCACCCCGTTCATTCTCCCGCTGACCATCTGCCTGGGGCTCCTGATCCTGGGTCATTTCCTCCTCTGGTTCTCCCGGCGGCAAAGGGCGGCGAGAGCCCTTCTCCTGGCCGGGACCGCGCTCCTCATCGCCCTCAGCTTCCATGGGGTCACGGACCGCATGATCGCCGCCCTGGAGGACCGATACCCGCCCCTGTTGGATCCCCTCAAGCCCGCCTTCGGCGATGGGCGGGCGGGGGAGCCCATCCGCTGGATCTTCGTCCTGGGAGGGGGCCACCAGAAGGATCCCCGCCTCCCGGCCACGAGCCACCTCTTCGACTCCAGCCTCGTCCGCTTGGCCGAGGGGATCCGGCTCCAGCGGTTGCTGCCGGAGAGCCGGCTCATCCTCTCCGGCGGGAGAACCAGCGCGCCCGCCAGCGAGGCCGAGGTGATGTCAGAGGTCGCCGTCCAGCTCGGGGTGAGCCCCTCCGCCATCGTACTCGAGCCCGAGGCCCTCGACACCGAGAGCCAGGCGCGGGCCGCCCCCTGGTACGTGGGCAGGGACCGCTTCATCCTGGTGACCTCGGCCGCCCACATGCCGCGGTCGATGGCCCTTTTCCGGCGGCAGGGCCTGCGCCCCATCCCCGCCCCCACGGGCCACTCCTTCATCAGGCGCGCCTACCGTCAGCCCCGGGACTTCCTCCCCTCGGTCTCCGCCCTGGATGCGTCACAGACGGTCATTTACGAGCGCATGGGATACCTGTGGGCCTGGCTGCGGGGCCGGACCGCCGAGTAACCCCCCCCTCGCGGGAGAGTCCGCGCCCCTCTCTACATTTACATTTATTTTCGCCTCCCTCCATTTTCTGCTAGAATGAAGCGGCTTAAAGCCCGCCCGATCGAGGCCGACGTGCCCGAGACCCCCGATCCCGTGTCCCCGCCCGCCGCCGCGCCCAAACCCACGAAGGCCCAGGAGCGCAACCTCTCCCTGGGCGTCCTGTCCGCGAAGCTCAAAAAGAACTACACCTTCTTCGCCAACCTGAGCGAAGAAGAGATGGTCGCCTTTCTCCGGATGTGCGACCGGCAGAACTACAAGTCCGGCGCCGTCATTTTCGAGGAAGGGGAACGCGAGGAATATTGGTACTTCGTCCTCGCTGGCCGGGTCGCCGTCTACCGGAAGGAGAAGGTGCTCGGCCATGTGGGAGAGGGCCAATGCTTCGGCGAGGTGGGCCTCCTCAAGAAGGACGCGCCCCGGAGCGCCTCCGCCCGGGCTGCGGCGGAGACCATCCTCTTGGCGGTTCCCCACGACATCCTCAGCCAGAAGATGCCGGCCCTCGCTTACAAGGTTCTCGAGTACATCGCCAATCAGCTCGCCGAGAAGCTCCTCAAGGCCGACAGCCAGCTCGAGAGCCAGCGCGCCGAGGCCCCGGCGCAAGAAGGCGGGAAGAGCCCGGAGGAGGAAACCCCGGACAAGCAAACCAGCTAAGCCCTGCACGCGGCGCTGCCGCGAAACCCCGCCCTTCCAGCTGCTCGCGGCGATCCTCGCCCGGCGAGCCGGACCCCCGGCCCGCTTGAGCCCGCGCCCGATCCCTTTCATGATGAGGGAGCCGGGCCGTTGCGCCGCCACTTCGTGGCGGTGGCAAGACCGGGAGGAGGCTCATGCGGATCCGGTTTCTCGGGGCGAACCGCCAGGTGACGGGCTCGCGCTACCTGCTTGAGGCGGGCGGGCTGCGGCTCATGATCGACTGCGGTCTCTTCCAGGAGCGGGCCTTCCTCGGCCGGAACTGGGAGGACTCGCCCGTCCCCCCCGATTCCATCGACTGCCTGCTGGCCACCCACGCCCACCTCGACCACGTGGGGCTCATCCCTCGCCTCGTCGCCCAAGGCTACCGGAATCCGATCCTCACCGTGGAGCCCTCCGTCGATCTGGCCGAGATCGTCCTGCGGGACGCCGGCCACATCCAGGAAGAAGAAGCCGAGACCAAGCGCAGGCGCCACGCGAAGGAGAACCGGCGCGGCCCCCATCCCCTGGTCCCCCTCTACACCCAGGAGGAGGCGAAAGAGGCCGCTTCCCTCTTCCGGGGGGTGGAGTTCGGGGAGCGGGTCGAGCTGGGCGGGAAAGTCGCCGTCACCTTCCGGGGAGCGGGGCACATCCTGGGCTCCGCGTCGGTACTGGTCGAGGCCGAGGAGGGGGGCCGCGCCCGCCGC
>JACPCT010000125.1 GCA_016184445.1 Candidatus Tectimicrobiota bacterium
GATTTTGCTTGATTTCCCGCGAGTTTCTCTCCTTCTGTTCCATTGGGTGGGACGCCAGGGGAAGCAAAATTTTCCGGGCGGCGGGGGGGGAAATAAAAGTCCAGGTTTTCAGGGCTTGCCCGCCTTGCCACCGTCTGGTACATACGAAGGCTCGAAGTTTTTCATGCGGCGCTGCGCTTTTCTCTTACTAAGGGTGTGTCCGAATGGCCGAGGCTCTATTGGAAGTCAAGAATCTGGTCAAGCACTTCCCCGTGCGCGGAGGAGTTTTCTCCCAGGTGAGGGGCTATGTGCGCGCGGTGGACGGGGTGAGCTTCAGCGTGGCCAAGGGGGAGACCCTGGGCCTCGTGGGCGAGAGCGGCTGCGGCAAGTCCACGACGGGCCGCTCCGTGCTCCGGCTCATCGAGCCCACCTCCGGCGAGATCCGCTTCCAGGGCCAGGACGTGGTCGCCCTCGACCGGGAGTCCATGCGGAAGCTGCGGCGGAAGATGCAGATCATCTTCCAGGACCCCTACGCCTCCCTGAACCCCCGGATGACGGTGGGAAGCATCGTGGGCGAGCCGCTCGCCATCCACCACATCGCCACGGGGAAGGCGCGCGAGGAGCGCGTGGCCCAGCTTCTCCACCGGGTGGGCCTGAGGCCCGAGCACATGAGGCGCTACCCCCACGAGTTCTCCGGCGGCCAGCGCCAGCGAATCGGCATCGCCCGCGCCCTAGCGCTCAACCCCGACCTCATCATCGCCGACGAGCCGGTGAGCGCCTTGGACGTGTCCATCCAAGCCCAGGTGATCAACCTCCTGGAGGATCTCCAGAAGGAGTTCGGCATCGCCTACGTCCTCGTCGCCCACGACCTGGCTGTGGTCCAGCACATCAGCGACGGAGGCGCTTCTCTCGGCCGTGCCGGTGCCCGACCCCAAGATCAAGAAGAAGCGCATCATCCTCCGGGGGGATGTGCCCAGCCCGGTGAATCCCCCCTCCGGCTGCCGCTTCCACACCCGGTGCCCCTACAAGGAGGACATCTGCGTGAGGGAGGAGCCTCCCATGCGGGAGATCCTCTCGGGGCACTTCGCGGCCTGCCATTTCTCCGAGAAGCTCTACGGCATCCAGTCCGCCAAGCCGGCCGTCGCAAGTTGAACGGAACGCGCCGGAAAGGGCCTTCCGCCGGCGTGTTGCCTCCATCCCCCCATCGAGGTTAGAGTGGACAATCCGGTACGGGTTGGCCCCTCTCGCCCGGCGGACATCCGGCCGCTAGAGCATGGATGAGGATCGCAAGGTTTCACGCCTGCCCCTGATCGTCTTCTCCTTGATCACGGCCGCCGCCGCCGTGGCGCTCTATCTCTTCGTCCGCCAGACTCTTCACGAGGTCCCGCGGGCGCGCCTGCAGGAGCGCGACCGCCGGCTCGTCCAGATCTTCCAGGGCCGCGTCCTCGCCCGCCTGGGCGCCGTCCGGGTGCGGATCGAGGGGTCGGAGCTCCTCATCGCGGCCACCCCCCCGAGCGCGCGCACCGCGGCCCGGGCGCTGGCCTTCGCCCTCCGGGAGGAATCGGAGGAGGGCTACCTGGCCGCGGTGGTGCTGGACGAGCGGGGGGCGATTCTCGCCTCCCGCCGGAAGGGGAACGTTCCGCCCGCCGGCGAGACGGAGAGGGCGGCCTGGATCCGCGGGGCCGAGGCCCTGCAGGGGGCCGAGGCGCAAAAGAGGCCCCTGGAGGCCCGCTACTACCTGGAAGCGGGCTCCCTGAGCGGCGTCCCCGTGATTTACTCCGTGGGCCCCTCCCCATCCACCAAGGGGTTCTGGGGGGTGATCCTCCCGGCGGAGTCCCTCCTCCCCGTCGAGGCGGGCGAGATCGGCGAGCGCGACGCTGTGTTCCTCCTGGCCGGGGAGGAGCAGTCCGTGGTCTTCGCCCGCCGGGGCGCGAAGTTCCTCTACGAGGAGGTGGGGCGGCCCTTCGACCAGGGCTTGGCCTCCGCCCTCGAGATACTGGCTTGCTGCGACCCCGCCGCCTTCAACACCGTCAACGAGGGGGACCGGTGGATGGTCCAGTCCCGCTTCCCCGGGGGGGTGCGGGAGTTCCTCCTGGTCCGCGTGGCGGACCGGCGCGAGGCCGCAGGCGGCCAGGCCTCCGCCGAGCGGTGGCTTCTGGGGTCCTTCCTCGTCGGGTGGGCCCTGCTGGTCGGGGTGTTCGGTTTCGCGGAGAGCCGGCGGGCGCGCGCCGCCGGGCCGCTCGAGGGGATGGGGGAGGAGTTCACCGCCCCGGCCGGGGAGCCCGCAGGCGCGGAGAGGGCCGCTCCCTCGCCGCTTGCCGGGCTGAGCCGGCTGAGCGAGGCCGTGGCCCGGGGCGATCACTTCCGCGACGTGCTCGCCCTCGCCGCGCAGGAGGCGGCTCGCTTCATCCGTGCGGACCGCCACTATGCGGCCCTCTACGACGACTCGCTGAACCAGGTCCTCGAGGTGGCCTCCTCGCGCCTCGGGGAGGGCTACCGCGCCTCGGTGGGCATGGGGGTGGCCGATCTCCCGGAGTGGATCTCCATCCGGGAGAAGGACGTCGTCGAAGTGACCTCGCTGGAGGGATGGCAGGACGCTCCCGCGCCCTTCCGGGCCGAGGGGGCCAGGGCCGCCGCCGTCTTCCCGATCCGGATCGGGGGGCGCGTCTTCGGCCTCCTCTCCTTCTTCTTCGATCAGCCCCGCGAGCTGGAGGGCCGGGAGGTGGAGTTCTGCTCCCTGGCCGTGCTCCAGTGCGCGTCGGCGGTGGCGAGGGCGCTCTCCCTCGCCGAGCCCCCCGCTGACCGCTGAGGTAGACTGAACCGGCGGCCGGGAGGGCGGTCTCCTGCGGGCGCCGCTCTCCCCCCCGCAGGGATTCTTCTTGCGAGGGGGCACGCCGTGAGATCATCCGGCGGCCCGGCCCTCGCCCTCGTGAGGGCCGCCCTGGCCCTTCGGGAGGAAACGCGTGCTCACGCCTGAGGATTTCGCCTCCCTCTACAAGGACTTCGAGAGCGCGCCCGCGCGCTTCGACTGCGGCAAGAAGTGCTCCCCCTTCAACGGGGGGGTCCCCTTCTGCTGCGACACGGGCTGGGTGGTCCCCATCGCCTACCGGCCGGAGTGGAAGTTCCTGCAGAGGCGGACCCGCCTGTGGCACGAGTTCCGCCCCCGCTCGGGGTCCGAGCTCAAGATGGTGGACGAGGTGGACGAGAAGGAGAGCGTCTTCATCGAGTGCCGGGGCGTCCAGCACTGCGAGCGCCACAACCGCTCGGTCTCCTGCCGCACCTTCCCCTACGAGCCCTACTTCGACGCCGAGGGGAACCTCCTGGGGCTCATGTACAACCGGGTGATGGAGGACAAGTGCTACCTGGTGGACCGCCACCGCATCGTGACCCGCGAGTTCATCCGCTCCTTCCTGCGCTTCTTCGAGCGCCTGATCGGGAAGTACCCGGAGGAGAAGGATCTCTACATGGACCAGAGCCGCAACTACCGCCGGCAGATGAGCCGCCGGAAGAAGCCGGTCGTGGTCCTCACCCTCGAGGGCCCCTGGCGGGCGGCCTGCCGGGGGGGCAAGCTCATCGCCCCCTGGATCAAGCCCGACCCGCCGGAGGGCCGCTACCGGCCCAGGGTGTAGGCGGGAAGTGTTCGGGAGAATTTTGGCAGGGGCGAGGCAGCCGGTTCCGGCGAAGCCTCCCGCCTTTGCGAAGCCCGCTCCGGCGGGCGAAGGAAGGTCGGCGGAGCCGGGTGCCTCGCCCCCACGGACATGCCCTGACCATATAAGGATTATCGCGAGGCTTCACGTCTAGGTCTCGCCGGATAGGGCGCGCCCGCCGCGCACACCCCCACCGGAGGTGCCGTCATGGCCGAGCTCATCACCCTGAAGGAGATCGAGGAAGCCCGGGCGAGGATTTCCCCGCTGGTGCGCTGGACCCCCATCGTGCCCTTCGCCCCCAGCCCGGGGGAGGTGGGGCGCGAGCGGCTCTTCCTCAAGCTGGAGAACCTCCAGGTCACGGGGGCCTACAAGCCCCGGGCGGCCTTCCACATCGTGGGTTCCCTCAGCCCGGAGGAGCGGGCGCGGGGGGTGGTCATGACCTCCTCGGGCAACTTCGGCCAGGCGTTCGCCCTCGCGGGCCGGGAGCTGGGGGTGAAGGTGGCGGTGGTGGTGATGAAGAAGGCGAGCCCCTTCAAGGTGGAGGCGGTGCGGAGGTACGGCGGGGAAGTCGTCTTCAGCGAGAACGACTACATGGCTCGCAAGCCCAAGATGCACGAAGTGGCGAAGGAGCGGGGGATGATCTTCGTGGACACCTCCGAGGACCGCCGCACCCCCATCGGGCATTCGAGCATCGGGATGGAGATCCTCGACGACATGCCGGACGTGGAGACCGTGGTGTGCCCCTGCAGCTCGGGCGGGCTCATCTCCGGCCTGGCGAGCGCCGTCAAGCTCCGCAACCCCAGGGTGCGGGTGGTGGGGGTGCAGCCCGTGGGGGGCGCGGCGATCTACCGCTCCCTCGAGGCCGGCCGGCCCGTGACGCTCGACCACTGGGACAGCATGGCGGACGGTCTCTCGGCCACCCGCCCGGGCGACTTCCCCTTCGCCCACATCCAGGCCCGGGTGGACGAGGTGGTCCTCGTCACCGAGGAGGAGATCGCCGAGGCCTTCCGGCAGCTGCTCTTCCGGGGGAAGATCCTGGCCGAGGGGGCGGGCGCCGTCCCGGTGGCGGCCTGCCTCTCGGGCAAGGTGAAGGGAGGGGGCAAGACGGTGGCCGTCATCAGCGGGGGGAACCTCACCCCCGAGCTCGTCCAGAAGCTCCTCGCGGGGGAGGCGCCGCCGCGGCCGCCCGCTGAAGGGGGACGGTGGGCGGCGGGCGGCTTTTGGCCTAAACTGGGATGAGCTGCAGCGGATTGGGGCGTTCACCCGCATGGGAGCGAGACGAGATGCGCCGCCTCAGGCTCTCCGCCCTTTGCGCGCTCTTCCCCGCTCTCCTGCTCTACGGTTGCGAGGGTGTGGCCGTCACCCTGCTCGGGGTGAGCACCGGCGTCGCCGCCAGCACGGCCATCAGCTACACCCTGGACGGCATCGCCTACCGCACCTTCACGGCCACCCGCGAGAACGTCCGCCTTGCGGCCCTGAAGGCCCTCTCCCGCATGGGCATGAAGCTCGAGAACGATTCGAAGCGGGGTGGGCGGGACTTCATCGTCGCCAGCGGCCAGGACCGCAAGATCGAGATCGAGCTGGAGGTCCTGGCCGGGCGGACCACCCGCATCAACACCGTCGCCAAGTACGGCTTCCTCAACATCTTCCGCGACCGGGCCACCTCGACCGA
>JACPCT010000126.1 GCA_016184445.1 Candidatus Tectimicrobiota bacterium
GCCGAGTCCTCCTCCAGCAAGAGCGCCTGGACCTTGGCGCCGGTCGCGAGCTCGGTCTCGAACTCGGGAAACACAACCAGGGCATTGGCCCGGACCATCGAGTGGAGGATGTTCGAGCCCTGGGCCTCGACCGCCTGGACCGTCCACTCCTCCTCCCGGCGGGCGGCCACAGCTCGGACGTAGTGCCGCCGCTCCGGGGATTTCCGCATCGGATGGAGAAGCCGGGCCTCCACCCGAGGGCGGAACAGGCGACTCCAGCCCTGCATCTTGAGAAGGGAAGGGCGCACGAACAGCTCGAAGCTCACCATGGTGGAGACGGGGTTCCCCGGCAGGCCGAACACGGGTTTGCCCTGGAGAGTCCCGAACGCCATGGGCTTGCCCGGCTTCATCCGGACCCGCCAGAAGTGCATCTCGCTCCCCAGTCCCCCGAGGGTGCCCTTCACAAGGTCGAAGTCCCCGACCGACACGCCTCCGCTCGTCAGGACGAGGTCGGCGCTCAGGCCATCGCGCAGGTGCCTCTCCAGGTCCTCCGCGCTGTCTCGTGCGATGCCGAGTTGGACGGGCTCTCCTCCCGCTTCCAGCGCCTGGGCGGCCAGGGCGTAGGAGTTGGAGTTGAAAATCTGGCCCGCTCGAGGCGTCTCGCCCAGGTCCAGCAGCTCATCCCCAGTGGAGAGGATGGCTACCCGGGGTTTTTGATGGACATAGGCGCTCGCCCGCCCCAGGTTCGCCAGCATGCCCACCGCCGCGGCGTTCAGCCGGACCCCGGCGGGGAACACCTTAGCCCCCTCCTTCACGTCCTCGCCCGCTACGCGGATAGCTTCACCGGAGGGGACGGCGAGGAAGATGCGCACCTCGTCCTTCCCCGCCTTCTCGGTCTCCTCGACCAGCACGACGGCGTCCGCCCCCCGGGGTATGGGGGTCCCCGTCATGATGCGGATGGCCTCGCCCGGCCCCAGGGTGCGCTTTGCCTCGATCCCGGCGCGCACCTCCTCCACCACCCGGAGGGTCGCCGGGCGCTCCTTCGACGCCTGGGCCACGTCCTGGGCGCGGACGGCGTAGCCGTCCATCGCGGAGTTCGGCCAGGGGGGGATGTCCCGGGGGGCGTGCACGTCCTCCGCCAGGATTCGCCCTAGGGCCTCGACGATGGGCACCAGGGTCCGGCCCAGGGGCTGGATGCGGGAAAGGATGGCCTCCTGGGCCTCTTCGACGCTGATCATCCTTGCTCCCTCCCTGGGCGGGCAAAAAAACGAGCGAGGCCGGGGCGTGCATTTCCACCCCGCCCATTTTGGCATGATAACGGACCCATGGCGAGGGAAAAACCAGGGTCCTTCTGGGGAGGCTCGCATGCCCCGGGAAGAGTTCCGCTACAAGACCGAGTTCCGCGTGCGCTTCGGCGAGACGGACCTGCAGGGGGTGGTCTTCAACGCCAACTACCTGCTCTACGTGGACACGGCCCAGATGGACTACCTGCGCGACATCGGGGTCCCCTACTCCCTCATGCGGGGCCAGGGGCACGACGTCGTGATCGCCGAGGCTCACCTCCAGTTCAAGTCCCCGGCCCGCTTCGACGAGATCATCGACGCCTGCGCCCGCGTCTCCGATATCGGCAACGCGAGCTTCCAGATGGAGTTCGAGCTCTACGAGCGCGAGAGCGGGAGGCTTGTGGCGGCGGCGCGGACCGTCTACGTCATCGTCCAGGAGAGCACCGGGGAGCCCATCCGCGTACCCCCCTACCTGCGCCGGGCCGTGCGGGAGTTCGAGGGCAACGGGGCGATCGCGCCCGAGTGACAGCCCTCCCGGAGGCTCACCCCGCCAGCCACCAGGCGAGAGTGCCGATCAGGAGCACCTGTACGGCGCAATAGCCTGCCACACGCCTGAAGATCTCGCCCTCCCTCCCCGCCAGCCCCGCCGTCGCGCAGCCCACCAGCACCTTCGCCGGGGCCACCATGCTGCCCAGCGAGCCCCCCGCGCTCTGGGCCGCCGCCAGGAGGACGGGCTGCACCCCGATCAGCTCGCCCACCTCTACCTGGAAGGCCCCAAACAAGATGTTCGAGTTGGTGTTGCTCCCCGTGACGAAGCAGCCCAGGAGGCCCACCAGGGGGGAGATGACCGGGAAGACACGCCCCGTCGCCGCCGCAGCCCCGTCCGCGAGGATGCCGATCATGCCCGAGGCCGTCATGACCGACGCCAGGGCCACCATTGAGACGATGCCGATCGAGGTCGGGTAGGCCTCCTGGAAGGTCCGGCGGAGGAGTGCGGCCTGCCGTCCCGGCCAGCGGCCGTTCAGGCGGTAGAACAGCCATCCCACGAGGGCGGTGTAGAGCAGGAGCGCCCCCGGGTGGCCCAGCGGCGCGAGGCGCCACACCTCGCCTGGGGTCACGACCCCCAGCCGCGTGACCGTCTCATCGAGGGCAACCCTGAGCCTCCAGGCGTGGAGGGCGTCGTGGACGGCAGGGACGAAGGTCGCGAGGCTCACCACCGCGATCAGGGAGTAGTACGGAGCAAAGGCAAGGTGAAAACTCATCCGCCGGGCGCCCTCGGGGGGCAGGGCCGAGCGGACCCTTTGGGCCTCCGGTTTGGGGGGGAGGCTGGCGGGCCGCGAGGGGCCCTGGTAGCGGGCCATGCGCGCCATCGCGAAGCCCGCGAGAAGGCAGAGCATCCCCGCCCCGAAGGAGGCGACGATCCACAGGTCCAGCCAGGCGAGGAAGACTTGGGCGGCGGTGGTCACCACCCCCAGGACACCCACCACGGCGGGCCACCGCGCCACCGCCCCCCACCCGGCGTGCAGGTGGGCGATCGAGACCGCAGCTGCCAGCCCCGCCGCGCCCAGCAGGAGGGCGACCTGCACCCCCAGTTCGTGGGGAGGCAGGCGGGTCACCGAGAGAAGAGCCTGGAAGCTGCTGGCCATGTCCCCCATGCTCACCGACCAGGCGTGCCCGATGAGGGCGGCCGCAACCGCCTCGACCGGTGGGTAGCCGATGCCCACCAGCAGGGGAGCCACCACGGCGACGGGCACGCCGAAGCCCGCCACCCCCTGGAGGAAGGTCGTGAAGCCGAAGGCCAGGATCATGAGCTGGAGGATGTGGTTCTTCGTCATCTGCGACACGCTCCAGCCGATGTTGCGGATGCCGCCCGCGGCGTCGGCCACGTGATAGAGAAGGAGCGCGGGGATGATGATGTAGAGGACGGGGAGGCTGAGGAGGACGCCCCTGAGGAGGGCGTTCTCGAGCACGTCGATGTCGGCGCCGAACCGCATCCAGGCGACCAGGAGCGCCACGGCGAGGCCGAAGGGCCCCGCTTTCTTGCCCCCCCACCGGAGGACCAGCATCGAGAGCATGAGGGCGAGGAGGGGCAGGAGAGCCCAGAGCCAGGTCGCAACGGTCAGATGGACGGCGGCGGCGGACAAGGGGGCCACCTTTCCCAGAGCGGAGGCTCAAGCCGGAAGGATTCTAGCAGAAGGCGGGGGGCGGGAGGGGCCTTAGCCGCCCGCTGGGCTGAGAGGGAAAGCCCACCTCCCCGCACCGGCGGGAGCGCTCTCGCTCCGGGTGACCGGCGGTCCTTGGCCTCAGGCGCTGCTTGCGCAGCGGAAACCCAGGTTGAAGTTCTTGTACCAGGGCTCGAACCCCTCGCGAGCCGAGCAGCGGAGGTTGTCCTCGATGTAGTCCCAGCCGCAGCCCCGCACCGCCCGGGCCGTCCAGGCGTAGCCCGCCTTGCGGGGGAGCCAGCCCTCCGAGTCCCCGAGGCGGATCTTGAAGGTGTCCTTCTCGCGGCCCAGGACCTCGAACCGCTCCCCCCTCCTCGCCTCTCCGAGCGTGAGGCTCCCCCCGCCCGGGACGGCGAACACCGCGATGCTGGGCACGGCCACCTCGAACGAGGGGAACTCCGGACCCCGGGGATCGCTCCGGGGCGCCCGCTGGTAGTAGAAGGCGTCGAACCAGTCGCCCACCCACTCGAAGACGTTGCCGGCCATTTGGACGCATCCGAAGGGGGAAGCCGCACCCCCGTGGGCGTCCACATCCAACGGGCACTGGAGGTCAGCCCCGGCGTAGTGGGCGATCTCGTGGGTGGGCAGCTCATTCCCCCACGGGTAGGTCCGGCC
>JACPCT010000127.1 GCA_016184445.1 Candidatus Tectimicrobiota bacterium
AAGCGGCCCCCCGCCCGGTTCCCTCCAAGGAGAAAAGGGGCTGCGACCGAGGCCGCAAACCCTTGAAATCCTTGGCAGCGGAGAGCCGCCTACTTCAACTTCTCCGCGAAGAACGCCAGCGCCTTCCGCCACGCGTCCTCGCTGGCTTTCTCGCGGTAGCGATCCTTGTTGTCGGCCCACTGGAAGGCGTGGCCGGCCCCGTCGTAGCGGTGGAACGTGTGCTCGACGCCCGCCTTCGCGAGGGCCGCGGCGTAGTCGTCCACATCCTTGGGCGAGGGGTTCTGGTCGTCGTTGCCGAAGAAGCCGATGACCGGGCACGGGATGTCCGGCGTCAGGTCGATCGCCGGCGGGTTGCCCGTGCCCCGCACTTCCTTGACCCCGCCGCCGTAGAACACCGCGCACGCCTTGTAGCGGGGGTTCGAGCACACGCCCAGCCAGCACACGCGCCCGCCCCAGCAATGGCCGGCGATCCCGATTCTCCCGCCGTCCACGTTCTTCTGCCCCACCAGCACTTCATAGCCCGCGAGCAGATCGGGGATGGTCCAGTCGTCCCTGAACCCATCGCGCTTGATCTGCATGTCGGCTTCCTTGGGCCACCAGTGGTAGATGAAGGGCACGGACACCGAGTAGCCGCTCGCGGCGTAGCGCTCCGCGGTCTTCAGCGTGAACGGATCCTTTTCGATGCCCATGTGGCCGGGGATGTGCTGGCAAAGCACCAGCCCCGGATGGGGCCCCGCCCCCTTCGGCTCGAAGAGGAAAACCTCCATCGTGCTGCCCTTCACCTGGGTGGTTTCGACGCGGTAGGCCATGGCCCCTCCCCTGATCTTCGGTAGGAATATTTGAGGTGAAAAGACATGGTGCCAAACCGAGGGCCCGCAGGCAACAGGGGCATTTTTGGAACCTTCATCCGTCCGCTGTCTCGCCCGAGAGGTTGCCCCGGCCAATAAAAAAGGGCTCCGGCCTTCACCGGAACCCCTCGAAACCCTGGGCAACGGGGCTGGGTTCGGACCCCCGGGCGCCCGGGAGCCTCGATCAGTGTTCCGGGATTAGGGTTCCGGCGGACGATGCCGCGAGCGAAGGGGCCGCCCGGAGGAACGGGGACGGAAAATCCCCTTGACGCTACCGGCGTCCGGGTTCATCGAAGCCACGGTCTTCGAACTCGGCCCAGCCATCCCTCAAGATCCGATCTTGAGCCTCTGGCGCAGCTCGCGCGCGGTGAGCGCCTTCCCGTAGGCCGGCGTCCCGGTGTCGAACTCAATGGCGCGGGCGAGCCCGCCGACCACGACCGGATCGAACCCGGCGTCTTCCACCAGCCGCGCGGCGATCTTGAGCGCGGCCTCGTCGTCGCCGGCGAGCGGGATGGCCACCTTCTCCCCCCTGCGGTGCGCTTCGCTGCGGAGGGCGCGGTAGGAGACCGTGTTGAAGGCGCGGACAAGGCGCACGCCCGGCAGAAATTCGGGGGAGGCCATACCGGTTCCCTTGGCCCGCGCCGCCACGGCCATGTCGCCGTCGCGCCTGGGTATCGGGTTGCACGTATCGAGGACCACCTTGCCCCGGAGCTCGCCCGCCAGATCCCGGCCCAGCTGCGGCAGCGCGCTGTAGGGCACCGAGACGAGCACCACCTCGCCGAACACCGCCGCCTCCTTGGACGTTCCGGCGCGCGCCCTCGGCCCGAGGTCCGCGGCGAGCTTCCTGACCGGGCCGAGGTTGCGCGCGGAGAGCAGCACCTCGTGGCCCGCTTTCACCCAGTGCCCGCCGAGCGTGCCCCCGATTCTGCCCGACCCGATGATGCCGATCTTCATGCCGCGCCCGCTCCCGCCGGCGGCGGCACGCGCCGCGAACGGCCTGCCGGCCAGGACCACGCCGGCCGCAGCGGCCCCGGCCATCTTGAGGAACTCGCGGCGGCTTCTCTTCATGGCGTCATTCGCACCCATTGGAGACCTCCTCGGCCACATCGCCCGCGGGGCCATCGAGTGATGACTCCCCCCCGTCTATTCCGGCTCCAAAGTCCTCGCCCGGGGCCAGCCCGGCATTCCTCGAATATCCTTTGGATTCACCCATTTTAGCAGAACTCGCTTCCCCAGGCTTCCCTATGATCGGTCAGGATCGATTCATGGAGGGGGACAGGGTGCAGAATTCCTCAAAATCGCGTCTAATGGGGAAGTCCTCCGCCGAATGAAAGGCGAATGGCCGGAAGCGGAGTTGCTCCAGCCGGCCGTGAAAAAAACGCGGGAACCCACAATGTCGTGCAGCAGCATAACCGAACTCGCGGAGGGCAGTATCTACGCTCTCCACAACACGTTTCCGCTCGATGGGCGGGTCAGCGCGTACCCCACGAGCGCAAGGGGTCATTCCGCGTCGAACTGCTACCTCCTGCATGAGGACGACGGCGCGCTCCCTCTCGACACGGGCTATGCCGCCCATGAGCGTTCGATACTTGGGCAGCTTGGCTCGATACTCGATCCCCGAAAACCTCTGTCGATATTCCCCCTGCGGATCAATGAGTTCATGTCTGTCGGCAACGCGATGGCGATCGCCAAGCAGTTCAACGTGGTGGAATGCTATTCGCCCACGCCCGATGTGGCTCGCTGGCTCGAGTTCGAGACGACCAGCCCCGGCGGCAAGAGCAAGGATGCGCCCGCCCTGCCCACGACCCTGCTCGGGCCTTCGCAAACCTACCAAGTCGGCAAGAGCGGCAACCGGCCGTTCGACGCCATCAATCCGCCCATCCGCCTGATAAGCACCCGATGGATCTACGACGAGGCCACCCGCACCCTGTTCTCCTCGGACATGTTCACCCATGTCTGGCGAGACGATGCCGGCGGCCCATGGCTAATCGAGGATGATGACAAGGTGACGACCTCCGCCTTCGTGCGCTCCTTCCTCCTGAATACGCGCTATTGGTGGCTTGAGGGCGCGGAGACCGAATCCCTCCGGCGGGGCGCCGCCGATGTCTTCGACCGGTACGATATCGAGACCATCGCCCCCGGATACGGGGCCATCCTGCGCGGCCGGGCGCTGGTCGAACGCCAGTTCTCGGTGCTCGACGATGTCCTGCGCAGCCTGGATCGCCGCGCCGTCAAGCCGCGGTACGTTCCGCGCGGCATAGAGAGGTGAATATGGCTGCGGGCAATCCCCTTCCTCGCGAACTCTCCTCCGGCGTTTTCTGGCTCGGCGACTGCCTTGAGCAACGCTTCAAGGGCAGGACGTACCACTCCTACAACGCGGCCTTCCCCGTCATCGGCTCGGACGCCTCGCTGCTCGTCGAAACGGGTCACCCCAAGGATTTCCCCGAGATCGAGCGCCAGGTGCGGGAAGTGCTGGCCCGCGGAGGCGCGCCGCTGAAACACCTCTTCCTGACGCACCAGGAAACCCCTCACTCGGGCGGGCTCGGGCGGGTGCTCGACCGCTACCCCGGCCTGACGGTCCACGGCGATGTCAGCGACTACCATCTCGCCTTCCCGCAGCACGCCGGGCGCCTGAAGAACATGGAGGTGGGGAACGCGATTGACCTGGGCGGCCGACGGTTCGTCGCCGTCGAGCCGGTCGTGCGCGACCTGCGCACCTCGCTCTGGGGGTTCGACACGGGCGGGCGCGTGCTCTTTCCGGGCGACGGCTTCGCCTACAGCCATTACCACTGGGACGGCCATTGCGGAAAAGTCGCCGAGGAGGCGGCTTCCCTCGACCTGGCGGATGTCTCGGCGGTGTTCGCCGAGCGGGCGCTCTTCTGGACCAAGTTCGCCGACATGACCATCTATGTCGACAAGCTGGAAGCGCTGCTCGGCGACCTCGGTGTGGCGGTGGTCGCGCCGACCCACGGCCTGCCGATCCTCGACCTGCCGGCCACCGTGCCCAAGGTCCGCGAGGGCCTCCTCGCCGGCGTTTGAGGACCTTCCCCCGATCGGACGCGGCGACGGCGCCATCACGAAACGGACATCCGATCCGGCTCCCCGGCCAAACAAAAAGGGCTGGCTTTCGCCAACCCCTTGAAATTCTTGGTAGCGGGGGCGGGATTCGAACCCGCGACCTTTGGGTTATGAGCCCAACGAGCTACCAGGCTGCTCCACCCCGCACCGCGACCTTCCGCTTGT
>JACPCT010000128.1 GCA_016184445.1 Candidatus Tectimicrobiota bacterium
GCTCGGGCACCCTGAACGTGACGGGCATCGTGGGCTTCGGGAAGGCGGCCGAGCTGTGCGCCCAGGAGATGGAGGCCGAGACGGTCCGCCTCGTCAACCTGCGCGAGAAGTTCAAGGCCATCATCTTCGAGAGCCTGGAGGAAGTGTACGTCAACGGCCACGAGACCAAGCGCCTGCCGGGCAACCTGAACGTGAGCTTCCCCTACGTCGAGGGCGAGTCCCTCATCATGGGGCTCAAGGACGTGGCGGTCTCCTCCGGCTCGGCCTGCACCTCGGCCAGCCTCGAGCCCAGCTACGTGCTCAAGGCCATGGGGCGCGGCGACGAGCTGGCCCACTCCTCCATCCGCTTCGGCCTGGGCCGCTTCACGACGGAGGAGGAGATCGAGTACGTGGCCGAGAAGACGACCGAGATCGTCAAGCGGCTCCGCGAGATGAGCCCCCTCTACGAGATGGTGAAGGAGGGGGTCGATCTCTCCAAGGTGGAGTGGCAGGCCCACTAGAACGGGCGCCGGGGCCGCGCGCCCCGCTTCAGGGACGGCCAAGGGGCTTTCCGAGGGAGATTCAACCAATGCCGTACAGCGACAAGGTGGTGGATCACTACAACAACCCCCGCAACGTGGGATCGCTCGACAAGAAGGACCCCAGCGTGGGCACGGGCATCGTCGGCGCCCCCGAGTGCGGGGACGTGATGAAGCTCCAGATCAAGGTCAACGAGGAGGGCGTCATCGAGGACGCCAAGTTCAAGACCTTCGGCTGCGGCAGCGCCATCGCCTCGAGCTCGCTCGCCACCGAGTGGCTCAAGGGCAAGACGATCGACGAGGCCGAGCAGATCAAGAACACCCAGATCGTCGAGGAGCTGAACCTTCCCCCGGTCAAGATCCACTGCTCCGTCCTGGCGGAGGACGCCATCAAGACGGCGCTGAACGACATCCGGGAGAAGAAGGGCCTGCCCCTCGCCGAGCGCAAGAAGCACTAGAGGGGGGCGCGCCATGGAAACCACCGCCGCCAAGAAGCCCGCGGCGCTCGAGGTGACGGACCGCGCCTTCGCCCACATGAAGCGCCTCATCGAGAAGGAGCGGAAGGAGGGCGCCATCGTCCGCGTGGGCGTGCGGGGCGGGGGCTGCTCGGGGCTCTCCTACGTGCTCCAGTTCGAGGGGGGCGAGAAGCTGAACCCGCTGGCGGACACCGTCGTCGAGCGGGACGGCGTGCGCCTCGCCGTGGACCGCAAGAGCGCCCTCTTCCTCGCCGGCACCATCCTCGACTACGAGGAGGGGCTGATGGGGAAGGGCTTCACCTTCAAGAATCCGAACGCGCGCCAGACCTGCGGCTGCGGGTCGAGCTTCTCCGCGTAGGACCGCGAAAGACGCGCCGCGCCCTGGCGACACGCGCGGCGCGCTTTTTTCTGGCACGAGCGCATGGGTGAGCGGATGGGCCAGCCGGTGATGGAACGCAGGGAGTTCGCGCTCTTCGGCGAGGGGGGCGAGATCCGCCGCATCCCGCCGGAGGTGAGCCACTTCGGCCTCTTCGGCCTCCCCCCCAAGGTCTCCCTCGACGAGCGCGCGCTCGAGGCCAAGTACTACGCCCTGAGCCGCAGGCTCCACCCCGACTTCTTCATGGCCGCCCCCGTGGGCGAGCGCATCCGCAGCCTCGAGGCCTCGGCCCGGCTGAACGAGGCCTACAAGACGCTCAAGAGCCCCGTCCGGCGGGCGGTCTACCTCGTGGAGCTCGCGAGCGGCCGCCTCGCCGAGAACGACGCCCGGCCCCCCGCCGGCCTCCTGGAGCAGATCCTCGAGGCCCAGGAGGCCGCCGCCGAGCTGCGCTGCGGCTGCGGGGGGGAGGAGGCCGGGGAGCTGCGCGGGCGCATCGGGGCGGCCCGCGAGTGCTTCGAGGCCCTCCGGAGCGGCCAGCGCAAGGCGCTCGAGGACCTGGGCGCCCAGTGGGACCGCGCCGTGGACGAGGGCCGGCCCGTGCCGCCCGAGGCGCTCCAGAAGATGCGCTCCATCCTCAGCCAGCGGAACTACATCGAGAACATCCTCCGGAGCCTGCGGGAAGCCCTGGAAGCGGCACCGTGACCGAGATCGTCGGAATCGACCTGGGGACCACCAACAGCCTGGTGGCGGCGATGCGGGAGGGCAGGCCCCGCGTCCTCGCCCCCGAGGGCGGGCGTGCCATCGTGCCCTCGGTGGTGAGCTTCCGCCCGGACCGCGTCCTCGTCGGGGAGCGGGCCCAGGCCGACCGCGTCTCGAACAGCCGGCACACCATCTTCTCCATCAAGCGCTTCATGGGGCGGGGCTACAAGGACATCGAGGAGGAGCTGCGCCACATGCCCTTCGAGGTGGACCCCTCCCGCCGGGAGGTGGCCCACGTGAGGGCCCGGGGGCGCTCCTACAGCCCGCCCGAGATCAGCGCCCTCATCCTGCGGGAGCTGAAGGCCCGGGCCGAGGGGGCGCTCGGCGGCCCCGCCGCCCGGGCGGTCATCACGGTGCCCGCCTACTTCAACGACGCCCAGCGCCAGGCCACCAAGGACGCCGGGCGCCTCGCCGGGCTCGATGTGCTCCGCATCGTGAACGAGCCCACGGCCGCCTCCCTGGCCTACGGCCTGCACAACCGCGACCGCGGCGTCATCGCCGTCTACGACCTGGGCGGCGGCACCTTCGACATCTCCATCCTCCGGGTGAAGGAGGGCGTCTTCGAGGTGCTCTCCACCGGGGGCGACACCCGCCTGGGCGGGGACGACTTCGACCGGGCGCTGGCCGACTGGGTGCGCGCCCGGGTGAGGGAGGAGGCGGGGGCGGAGCTCCCGGCGCGCCCCGAGGTGGTGGGGGAGCTGGCCGTCCTCTGCGAGATGGCCAAGCGCGCCCTCTCCGAGAGGGACTCGGCCGAGATCACCCTGGACTTCCCCGGCGCCAAGCCCTGGCGGCGGACGATCACCCGCGCGGAGTTCGAGGAAATCATCCGCCCCCTCGCCGGCCGCACCCTGCCCTCCTGCCGGAGGGCCCTGGAGGACGCGGGCCTCACCCCCGCCGGGGTGGACGAGGTGGTGCTGGTGGGGGGCTCGACGCGCATCCCCCTCATCCGGCGGATGGTGGCGGAGCTCTTCGGCCAGGAGCCCCGCTGCGAGATCAACCCGGAGGAGGTGGTGGCCCTCGGCGCGGCCGTCCAGGCGGACATCCTGGCCGGCGGCACGCGCGACATGCTGCTCCTGGACGTCACCCCCCTCTCCCTCGGCATCGAGACCGTGGGGGGGGCCATGGCCTGGATCCTCCCGCGCAACACCACCATCCCGGCGGCCGCGCGCGAGGCCTTCACCACCTTCAAGGACAGCCAGACCGGGGTGGACATCCACGTCCTCCAGGGCGAGCGCGAGCTGGTGAAGGACAACCGCTCCCTCGCCCGCTTCCGGCTCCGCATCGAGCCCGCCCCGGCCGGGGTGGCCCGGGTGGAGGTGACCTTCCTCATCGACGCGAACGGCATCCTCAACGTCACCGCGCGCGACCTGCGCACCGGCAAGGCCGCCTCGGTCGATGTCCAGCCCTCCTACGGCCTCACCGACGAGGAGGTGGAGCGCATGCTCATGGAGTCGTTCGAGCACGCCGAGGAGGACGTGCGGGCGCGCCAGCTCCTGGAGGCCCGCAACGAGGCCGAGGCCATCCTCGGCGCCACCCACCGGGCGCTCGGCGAGTACGGCGACGCCCGGGTGCCCGCGGAGGAGCGGGAGGCCATCGCCCGCGCGGCGGCCGCGCTGGAGGAGGCCGTGCGCGGGGAGGACCACCAGCGGATCCGCGAGCGGGTGGACGCCCTCAACGAGGTGACGCTGCCCCTCGCCGAGCGGATGATGGACGGCGTGCTGAAGGCGGCGCTGCGGAACAAGAGCGTGAGCGAGGTGCTGAAGGAGTAGTCTTACGCCCCCCATCGCGCCTCCCCCCAAAGGGGGGCGGTTTTCCCTTCCCCCCTCAAGGGGGGGAGGTTCTGGGGGGGGTGGGGTGAAGGCAGAGATAAGTCCCCCCCATCGCGCCTTCGGCGCTCCCTCCCCCCAAAGGGGGGCGGTTTTCCCTTCCCCCCTCAAGGGGGGGAGGTTCTGGGGG
>JACPCT010000129.1 GCA_016184445.1 Candidatus Tectimicrobiota bacterium
GTAGGTCTGGGGCGTGTTCCGCAGGAAGCTCTCGCGGTACGCCTTCCCGGTCTCCCCCGCGAGCATGCCCGCCGGGATGAGGCTGCGGAACTCGGGGTGCTCGAAGACCGCCTCCATCCCCTCCGCGCGCGCGAGGTCGTAGAGCTCCTGGAAGTGCTCCCGGTAGGCCCCCTTGGGCGCCCCGCAGGAGGAGGAGACCAGCATCAGCCGCCTGAGCCGGCCGCTGTGGCCGATGCCGAAGACGGTCGCCGTCCGCCCCCCCATGCTGTGGCCCAGGAGGTCGATCTTGTCGAGCTTGAGCGCGTCGATGAAGCCTAGGAGGTCGTCCGCGAAGGTCTGGATGGAGTAGGGGCCCTTGGGCTTGTCCGAGTCCCCGTGCCCGCGCTTGTCCCAGGCGTAGACCGTGAAGCGCTTCGCCAGCCGGCCGATGACGGGCTTGAAGGCGAACGCCCCGCAGTTCTGGAAGCCGTGGGAGAGGACGAGCGGCGGCCCCTCCCCCTCCACCACGTAGTTGAGCCGGATCCCCCTCGCTGTCACCTTCGGCACGGATGGCACCTCCCTCGCTTGGATGGCCGGATTTCAATCCAATACCCCCCATCGCGCCTTCGGCGCTCCCTCCCCCCTCAAAGGGGGCGGATTTTTCCTTCCTCCCTCATGGGGGGGAGGTGTTGGGGGGGTGGGTTCTTAATGAACCCGTTCGGATGGGGCCAATCTAGCACGAATGGGCGGGCGCCCGGCATCCGCTCCCTCCCCCGACCCCCTCCCGGAGGGAGGGGGAGGAATCCCCCCCGCGCCTTGATCGGCCGCCCCGCTTAGGGGAGGATGAGAGGAACACCCACCCTGGAGGACCGGGCCATGCCCACCATCCCCAAGACCATGCGGGCCGCCGTCACCCGCGGCGCCGACGACGTGAGGATCGAGGAAGTCCCCCTCCCCGCCTTCGAGCCCGGCCTGGTGCTCGTCAAGGTGGCCGCCTGCGGCATCTGCGGCACCGACCTCCACATCCTGGACGGCCACATGGCCCCCATGTGGCCCCCTTACTACCCCTTCATCCAGGGCCACGAGTGGTGCGGCACCGTCGCCGCCGTCGGGAGCGCCTGCAAGACGGGCCTCAAGGCGGGCGACCGCGTCATCATGGAGCCCACCATCGGCTGCGGCCTCTGCCAGAACTGCCGCCAGGGCAGCTACCACCTCTGCCTCGAGACCGGCAAGAAGGGGGGCGGCTACAAGCTCCTCGGCCACACCGCCGACGGCGCCTTCAGCGAGTACGGGGTGGCCCCCCCCACCAACCTCCACAAGATGCCCGGCTCGATGACCTGGGAGGAGGCCGTCATCACCAACCAGGTCGTCATCGCCCTCCACGCCCTCGACAAGGGCCGGGTCGAGCCCGCCGACCGCGTCGCCATCCTGGGGCCGGGCCTCCTGGGCCTCTCCGTCCTCCAGCTCGCCCGGGCCTTCGGGGCGTCGCGCACCTACGTCACCGGCCGGGGCTACCGCCTCGCCATCGCCAAGGAGCTGGGCGCCGACGTCGTCATCGACGTGACCAAGGAGGACCCCGTCAAGGTCGTCATGGAGGACACCGGGGGCCGGGGGGCGGACCTCGTCGTCGAGTGCGCCGGCCCCCCCGAGGCCATGAAGCAGGCCGTCGGCATGGCCCGGCGCGGGGGGAGGGTGGTGATCGAGGGCATCAACGGGGGGAAGGAAGTCCCCTTCGTCACCGACCGCATCGTGCTGGACGAGATCACCCTCATCGGCAGCCGCGGCTCCCCCAACTGCTACCCGCGCGCCATCCAGCTCATCGCGGACGGCCGCATCGCCACCGGCAAGATGCTCACCCACCGCTTCCTGCTGGCGGATTTCCACGAGGCCATCCGCATGTTCAAGGCCCGCGAGGACGGCGTCATGCGGGTCATGATCACCCCCTAGCCAGAGGAGCCCGGATGGAGCGCCCCGAGGACGCCCGCAGGCACCCCCGCCACCAGCTCCCCGTCTACGTCGAGGCCCCCGCCTGGGAGCACTCCCCCATCGAGGCCAAGGACGTCTCGGCCGGCGGCCTCTACCTCACCGTCCGGGGGCTCCCCGCCCCCCCCCGGTAAGGACGCCCGCATCGAGGTCTCCTTTCAGGTCGCCGGCGAGGCCTTCCCCCGCTGCAGCGCCCGCATCGCCTGGACCCAGCCCACCCGGGGCGGCACCTGGGGCATCGGCCTCGAGATCAGCATCCCCGGGGAGGACCGCCGCCGCCTCGCCCGCAAGCTCGAGGAGCACGCCGCCGACCCCCGCCCCCTCTGGCACGCCTGAGGCCCCCCCGGGGGAACCTTTCGCGCAAAATAAAAACCCCCGGACTACCCCGTATCAAGCCCGACTGTCCCGGACCCGCCCCGGACGGCCCGCGCGAAAAAAAGGGGGGTATTACCCGGTATTATCCGTGAAAACCCTGGACGCCCTCCGGGCGCGCTTCGGGGCGGCCCCCCAGGCCCACCGCCGGGGCGCCACACTTTTTCCCGGTGGAAACCGCTGAAAAACGATAGAAATCGCATCCCGCCTCCCCCGATTGAACCCGCAGGGGCGGACGGCGTCCGCCCCCCCGCCACGCCCGTACAAAGGCGGACGAACACAGGGGTTCGCCCCTACGGTCCCCCCGCCCCCCTTGGCAAGGGGGCATCACCCCCCCTTTGCCCCCCCTAACCAAGGGGGGGGATGGGGGGGGCGCCCGCCTCGGCGGGGGCAGACACAGGCCCCGCCCGGGGCCAATATGGGCCCGGGGAGGGGAGGAGGCGTGGCGTCAAATTCGCGCAGGTTCCGGCGGGGGGGGATGAACGCGGGTGGCAGTACGCCTCCGTAGGGGCGACCGGCCGGTCGCCCCTACGGACCCGGGCGTCCTTTGGCCGCACCTGTAGGGGCGAACCTCGTGTTCGCCCCTTCCGGCGGGTGCACAGGGGGTGGTTACAAGGATCGCCCCTACGGACCCCGCCGCCGTTCCCTGGCCGTCGACAAGGGGCCGGGCGGCCGTCTAGAATCCGATTCGGATTTCGAGAAAAATGCCAGGTGATGAACCCCCTTGGACCGCCGTCTCATCAGGAGGTTCCCCAGGCAGGAGATTCCCCAGGCGGAGGCCCCGCATGAGCCAAGAGGACATCCTGGCCCGGGACCCGGCGCTGGCCGAGGCCGTCCGGCGGCTCGCCGGGGCCTACCGCCCCGAGCGCATCTACCTGTTCGGCTCCATCGCCCGCGGCGAGGCCGGGCCGGACAGCGACTACGACCTCCTCCTCGTCGTGCCCGGCGACGCCCCGCCCGAGCGGCGGGGGAGCCGCTTGGCCTACACGGCCCTGCGCGGCACGGGCATCGCGGCGGACGTGCTCGTGTGCACCCGGGGGTATTTCGACGAGAGGCGCCACCTGAGGGCGTCCCTCCCGGGCACCGTCCTGCGCGAGGGGCGGCTGCTCCATGCCGCCTGATCCGGCGCGGGGGGCGCGTACTCCGTACTCAAAGCCGTCATTCTGAGCGACCGGAGGGAGCGAAGAATCTCGGTTCCGAACACCGAGACCCTTCGCGGAGCCTGTTCTGAGCGAAGCGAAGGGCTCAAGGTGGCAGGAGGTGGAGGATGATTTTCTTCACGGCGATTACAATTCTCTCGTCGATCGTTACGCTAATAGGTTTCTTTCTTCCTTTTGCCAACCGGAGAACTCGATACATCCATATTGGATACGGGATTTTCATTGTCCTCATTACGTCGATGACGTTGAGTTATGCAGGCAAGCTCTCGAAAATCGAACGGGTAGAACAAGCAGCGTCTCGTCTCATTGAAAATCGGCGGTTTGACTACACGTCAATTGGTTTTATTCACGCCGCATTAGCGTTCATGGAAAAAATAAAGACATTTTCCCCGATGCCTATCAACGTTCCCAGCAAATGTGTAAAGTCAGCGATTGCCTTGGAATGGCTCGTGATAGGAAAGATAAGTTGCAACATAGCTTTGATATGATCAAGATGGCCTCTGCAATGGAAGGATTATTGCGAGGAATTGCAAAAATTCACACTACCCAATAAGTATCACCCCTCCTCCCCTCCCCTCTG
>JACPCT010000130.1 GCA_016184445.1 Candidatus Tectimicrobiota bacterium
CCGCTGCCCTGGTTGAACAGCCCCTCCGGCACGAGGACCATATCCCGCCCGCCGGGGAAGCCGGCGGGCGGGCGTCGAACTCCTCCTTCGGCCGCTCCGGCGGGGGAGGAGGTTCCCGCCAGGGCGGCCGAGAGGAGGAGGGCCGAGAGAATCCGAACCATAGGGCTATTTCTTCGCCCGGGGCTTTCCATTGATGAAGGCCTCGCGGACGTAGCGGACCACCCCCCACATCTCCTCGTCCTTCAAGACGTGTCCGTAGGCCTGCATGTAGTTGAAGTCCTTCTGCTCGGAGACATCGATCCGCCCCAGTTTGATGAGCCAGAAGAGGAACTCATCGTCGAAGCGCTCCATCTGGTCCTTCAAGGTGTAGTTCATGGGCGGGGGCTGGATCTCGCTCACGAAGGGCTTGGAGGGGTCCTGGCTCCCGAGGGGGCGCTCCCCGTTTCCCAGGCCCGCCTTCCCGTGACACTGGACGCAGGCGGCCTCGAAGATCTCCTTCATCTCCGGGTCGCGGGCCTGCCTACCCGTGGTGAAGCCCTTCTCCCACTGGATGAGCCGGCGGATCTGGGCGTCCTCCAGGACCTCCCCGAAAGAGGGCATGGCGGTCGGCCTGGAGAACTTGAGCTTGAAGCCGTTCATCTTCTCCTTGAGGACGTTCATCTTGCCGTACTTCACGACGGCGAAGACGTACTCGTCCGTCATCCGCTTCATGAGGGGGCTGGTGAATACCTGGGGGCGGGGACGGGAGGCTTTCCAGTTGGGGCCTTTTCCGTCGCCCTTGAGGCCGTGGCAGGAGAAGCAAATCTCCTTGTACACCTCCTCGCCCAGCCAGTAGTCGCCTTTCTCCGGGGCTTCCGGGCTGGGGGGCGTCTTATAGGCCGCCTGAGCTGCGCCCGCCGCCAAGAAGAATACGCCCAGCGCCAGGGCGGCGCGCCGGAAGGCCAGCCCCAAGACTCGCATGGTCACGCTGGTTGCTCTCCCTCTTCCGAGACCGCAGGCCGGACAAGGCAAGGGCGCGGAAGGGAGGCCGCCTGCTCTCCTCCCGCGCCCTTGGGGCCGACCCGCTCGTTTATCTCACCTCAGGCGGATATCCTCGCCAGACGCTCAGCGCCGGGGGGCGCAGGGATTCTTCCCGGCGCACGGATTCTTTGCCGCGCACGGGTTTCCCTTCGCCGCGCACGGGTTGCAGGGGTTCCCGCGCCCTCCGCCCTGGCCCGCCATCTTCTTCATCATGGCCTTGCGGTCGCCCTCGAACTTCTTCATCGCCTTGTAGACCTCCGGGGTGAGGGAGGCCACGTAGGCGTAGAGGTCCATGTACTCCTGGGAGTTCGGGTCCATCGGCTCACGGCCGAGGAAGACGGTGTTTCAGAGGTCGTTCATGATCCCGATGTTGGCCGCGAAGCCGGTCATCGAGAGGCGGGGGTAGTGGAGCGCCGCCCCCCGCAGGTCGGGGACGGGGATCGGCACCACGTCCCCCGCCACGTTGCGCTGCACGCCCCCGATGGTGCCGCCCCGGGGATGGCAGCCGCCGCAGCCGAGGTTGTTGAAGAGCGCCTTGCCCCGGTCGATCGACTTGTCGATGGACTCATCCGCCTTCAGGGTCTGGAAATAGGGCCCCATGTGGATGGTCTTGCGCTGCGGGGCCGCCCAAGCGGCCGAGGACCACCCCGCGAAGACCAGGACCGCCAGGGCCATGGGCAGAACTCTAAGCACTCGACGCATTTGCTCCTCCTTTCCCGAGGGAGATCCGGATCCGTGCCCCGACGAATGGCCGGGCCGGGGCAATCTCTTTACCAGCCCTTCTTCGCGCAGGGGTTCTTCCCGGCGCAGGGGTTTTTCGCTGCACAAGGATTCTTCGCCGCGCAAGGATTGGCGGCGCATGGATTCCCGCAGGGATTCCCGGCGGCGCCTCCCTTGGCCAGGTAGACGTAGAGCGCCTGGCGCCCGCTTCCTTTCTCCAGGATGGACACCACCGCGCGCGCGCCCTTCGAGAGGGCGGCCGGGGAGGCCACGTTCGTCCCGAGCCGGACCACCGTGCTCGGGGTGACGGTGGTGACGAGGGTTTTCCCCTGGTGGTTCAGGGTGAGGCGCCGGGTCTTGGCGTCATAGCTGACCACCTCGGCCGAGACCATCCGCGCCTTGGCCTGGGGGCCCCGGGCCGCCCCCGGCGCGCAGGGATTGGCAGCGCAGGGGTTCGCCGCACAAGGATTCTTCGCAGCACACGGATTCGGGGCGCATGGGTTCTTGGCCGCGCAAGGGTTTTTCGGGGCACACGGGTTGCTGGCGGCACGGGCTTCGTGAGGATAAGCCGGGCCGAAGAGGAGAACCGCGAGCGCGGCGGCGGATCCGAGCACGGCGGTTCTAGCCTTTCCGGGGAATCTGGGCATTGGCGCTACCTCCCTTGTGTGGGTTCCTGCTTGGCGGTGCGGGGTGGGCCTCCCGGAGTGAGGAGGATCCAGGTCTTCCCCTCGTCCCGGCTCTCGAACACTTCACCCCCGCTCGACACGTAAACCTCTCCTTCCCGGCCTGTCGCGACGGCGGGAACGGAGAGGGGGATGCGGTCCACCCGCACGTATTGCCAGGCATCCCCGCCCGGCGGCAGGCGGAACAGGCCCCCCCGCGTCCCCGCGTAGAGAGCGCCTCCTCCCCGGGCCAGCGCCATCACGGAGGTGTCGATGAGGCCCTGGTTCCGCGCCCGCCACGAGTTGCCCCCATCCCCGCTCTCGAAAACGCCCCCGAAGGCGGTCGCGGCGAAGAGGCGGGCGGGCGCGCCCGGTTCCGCGAGCAGGAAGCGAACGTGGAGGTCCGCTAGGCCCCGGCTGGCGGGCTGCCAGGATCTGCCGCCGTCAGCGCTCCGGAAGACGCCGCCGAAGGTCCCCGCGAAGATCCGGCCAGGGAGGACCGCCAGGGCGCGGACATCCCGATGGGCGAGGCCCCGGTTCCGCGCCTCCCACGAACGGCCACGGTCGGCGCTCGCGAAGACGCCCGCCTCGGTCGCGGCGTACAGGACGGGAGCGGGCTCCGTTCCGAACCGGAGCGCGCGGACGCTCCGCTCCCGGAGCCCGGGCATCGGCTCCCAGCGGCGGCCCGGAGCCCTCCGGAATACCCCTTGGTCCGTCGCGAGGTAGTAGAGGACGCCCTCGCTCTCCTTCGCCGCGGTCCCGAAGGCAAGGCCCCGGACGCTCTTCTCGGTCAGCCCGTCATTGAGGGGAAGCCATTGGTTTCCGCCGTCGCGCGTGACGAAAACGCCCTGGCCGAAGGCGGCGACGTAGAGCGAGGAACCGTCCCACGGCGGGACGGCCAGGTCCACGACCACGTGGCCGAAGAAGCCCGGCCGCATGGTGATGTGATGGGCCTGCGCCGCCGGTGCAAGGAACGCGAACGAAGCGGCCATCCAGAACACCGGCCATCCGTAGAGGAAACTCTTCGCCTTCAAGACGAAGCACCTCCCTTGGAATGAGGGTTAAACGGGGGCGCCGCGAGGATGTCGCCTCACCTCAGCGCCGCATTGTGATTCCTTTTTCGGGTCAACGTCTCTTGTTTCGTTCGTAAGAACAGAGAGACGTACGACTTATTCCCGTTCGGGCGACTCGGACCAGCGCAGACAAAAAGTTTCTTGGCGCCAAAGATATAGATTGATACAGCGGTTTGAAATCCCGGCAGAAGAATATTTGTGGAAGGAGGGGGGAATAAATCGTATCCATCCGTTGTTTGGAAAAACTCGAGCCCTGACCCTCCGAATGCAGGTATGCGCTTGAGCCGGTACCCCTTCGGCGGAAGGGCCTTGGAAGATGAGGCGGGTGAGCGGAGTTGAACGAGGACGCACGTTTGGCGGACAATGGCTGTTCTCGTCCCGTATCGACCTTATTGAGGAGATGATCGCATGCGGAAAGAGGACTTCTTCGACAGGCCGCCGGGTCCCTTCCTCGGCTTCTGGAGCCTGATGTACATCGACGTCTGGAAGTTCCTGAAGCGCAACCTGATGGGCTTCCGGAAGGTCCGCAAGGAAGCCTTCAAGAACACGGTTCGCCCGGGCGTCCCGTTGCCCCCCGTCAAGCTGAAGACGACGGC
>JACPCT010000131.1 GCA_016184445.1 Candidatus Tectimicrobiota bacterium
ACCATCGACCTGACCGACGCTAAGGTCGTCGCCGGGATGCTCATCGGGGGCGCGGTGCCCTTCGTCATCGCCGCCCTCACGATGAACTCGGTGGGCCGGGCCGCCTTCGTCATGATCCAGGAGATCCGCCGCCAGTTCCGCGAGATCCCCGGCATCATGGAAGGGAAGGCCGACCCAGACAGCGCGCGCTGCATCGACATCAGCACCCAGGCCGCGCTCAAGGAGATGATCGCCCCCGGCGTATCGGCCGTCGTCATGCCGATCCTGGTGGGCTTCCTGATGGGCAAGGAGGCGCTGGGCGGAATGCTGGCCGGGGCCCTCCTCGCGGGCGTCCTGCTGGCGCTCCTGATGGCCAACGCGGGCGGCGCCTGGGACAACGCGAAGAAGGAGATCGAGGACGGCAAGCTCGGCGGCAAGGGCTCCGACGCCCACAAGGCCGCCGTCGTCGGGGACACGGTGGGCGATCCGATGAAGGACACCGCCGGGCCCTCGATGAACATCCTCATCAAGCTCATGTCCATCGTGGCCCTGGTGCTGGCCCCGCTGTTCTAGGGGAGGGATGGAAAGACCCTGAATAGCGGCGAGATTCCGCCTCGCGGAAGCCCCGGGCGAGCCGGAAGGGGGCCGCCCGGGCCCGCGCTGGCCCGCCGGGGCCGGTTTGTGGTAGGCTTCGGCCCCTTGAAGGAAGTTCCTCCTCGCTCCGGCCATGGGGACCGGGGCCGCTCAGTCCATGGGGAGAATCGAATGCGTCAGTACGAAACGATGGTGTTGCTGTCCCCCAATCTCACCGAAGAAGCGGTCGAAGAAAGCGTCCAGAACTTCAGCAATCAGGTGACCGCCGGGGGCGGGGAAATCCTCAAGGTCGACCGCTGGGGCAAGAAGCGCCTCGCCTATCCCATCCAGCGCCAGCGGCATGGCTTCTACTACGTCGTCACCTACATGGCCGAGTCGTCCGTCGTCCAGGGGATTGAGCGCGGCCTGCGGCTCAACGAGGACGCGTACCGCTACATGACCGTCCGCATGGATCCCGTCCTCCTCCGCAAGCTCGACCGGAACGAGCAGAACGCCAAGCGGCAGGCCGCCCGGCAGCAGCTCGAGGGCCGCCGGGGCGAGGACGAGCGCGGCGAGCGCGGCGACCGGGGCGAGCGCGGGGATCGGGGCGACCGGGGTGATCGCGGCGACCGGGGTGATCGCGGGGATCGCGGGGATCGGGGCGACCGTGGCGATCGCGGCAGATCGAGGTATTCCGGCGACTAGCACGTTCCGGACGGGGGGCCGCCATGACCCAGATGAACGCCGTTTTCTTGAGGGGGAACCTGACGCGCGACCCCGAGAAGCGCTTTCTTCCCTCCGGCTCTTCGGTCGTGAACTTCGGCCTGGCCGTCAACCGCCGCTACCGGAGCGGCGAGGAGTGGAAAGAGGACACCTGCTTCGTCGACATCGTCGTGTATGGGAAGCAGGGGGACTGGATCATCGAGCAGTGCCGCAAGGGGAGCCCCCTGCTCGTGGAAGGCCGCCTGAGCTACCGCACCTGGGAGAGCCAGGAGGGCCAGAAGCGGAGCAAGCATGAGGTGGTGGCCCACACGATCCACATCCTCGCCCGCCGCGACGACAGCGGGGAAGGCGGGGGCGCCCGTGCCTCCCAGGGGGGCGGGGCCTCCCGGGGCGGAGACGACGGCCCCCCCATGACCGACGACGATATTCCGTTCTAGCCGCAGGGGTGCGAGGGCAGCGCCTGGAGGAAAGGGATGGTAATGATGCCGCGCCCGGCAGCGGGCGACAAGAAGAAGAAAAAGAAGAAGCGGTATGTTCGCAAGAAGATCTGCCGGTTCACGGCCGAGGGCGTGGCCTACATCGACTACAAGGACGTGAAGACGCTCCGGAACATGGTGAGCGAGCGCGGGAAGATCATCCCCCGCCGCGTCACGGGCACCTCGGCCCGCTTCCAGCGGCAGCTGACCATCGCCATCAAGCGCGCCCGCTACATGGCTCTGATGCCCTACACCGTGGATCACGGCTAGGATCGAGGGAGACGAAGAGATGGCTCGCGTGATCCTGCGGAAAGAAGTCGAGAACCTGGGCGAGGTGGGCGACGTCGTCGAGGTGAAGGACGGCTACGCCCTCAACTACCTGATCCCCCGGGGGCTCGCCCTCCACGCCACGGCCAGCACCGTCCGGGCCACCCAGCACGAGCAGCGCATCCGGGAGGCCCAGGTGCAGGCGGCCCGGCGCACCGCCGAGGAAGCCGCCGGGAAGTTCCAGGGCGTCGAGGTGGAGCTCGCCATGAAGGCCGGCGAGGACGGCCGCCTCTTCGGCTCGGTGACCAACCGGCAGATCGAGGAAGCGCTCGCGGCCCAGGGGCTGGAGGTGAACCGCCGGCGCATCCTCCTCGATGAGCCCATCCGCCGCGTGGGCGAGTACGAAGTGCCCATCCGCCTGCACGCGGAGGTCAAGACCGCCATCCGCGTCCGCGTGGTGGCGGAGGAGGCCCCGGCGGAAGCGGCCCCCCAGGATGAGAAGGCCGCCGCCGAAGGGGGAGAGGGCGCCCCGGAGAAAGCCGAAGAGGGCGCCTGAGTCCGGGCGGGGGCCGCGCCTGACCGCGAGGGAAGAATCGCTGAAAAAGGCCGCCCGAAAGGCGGCCTTTTTCAATTCGTTGCCAAGAGCTTCCGCTTGCGCCCCAACTGCGGTAGGCTGTTCTCAACCGCCCGTGGTGTTCCGTCGCATCTCGCATCCTCGGAGCCGTCCTCTTGACTCCCCCGTCCGACGCCCAGCGGCCCGAGGGCCGGGACCGTCTGCCCGGCGGTGGCGAGCACCGCCACCCGAGCGGCAAGCCGCAGGGGGTGCCCCTGCCGCCCCAGAACATCGAGGCCGAGGAGCGCGTCCTGGGCGCCCTCCTCCTGGACCCCGGCATGGTGGCCCCCGTGATGGAGGTCCTGCGCCCCGAGCACTTCTACCGGACGAGCCACCGGGTCATCTTCGAGGCGATGATCCGCCTCTTCGGGCGCTCCGAGCCCATCGACATCCTGACTGTCGTGGACGCCCTCAAGAAGGAAGGGAAGCTCGAGACGGCCGGGGGCCCCGAGAGCGTCGCCCGCCTGGCGGACGACGTGTCGAGCGCCCGGCGCGCGGTGACCCACGCCAAGCTCGTCCGCAACACCGCAATCCTCCGGAGCCTGATCCAGGCTTCCAACGCCATCGCCGAGCGCGCCTTCACGGCGGAGGAGGAGGTGGACGGCATCGTGGACGACGCCGAGCGCGCCATCCTGGAGGTCGCCTCCGACCGCTACCAGCAGAGCATGGGAACCATGCGGGATGTCATCAAGATCACCTTCCCGCACCTGGAGGAGCTCTACGACCGCAAGGAGCTCGTGACCGGCGTCCCGACCGGCTTCTCCGACTTCGACCGCCTCACGGCGGGCCTCCAGCCCGGCGAGCTGTGCATCATCGCCGGGCGGCCCAGCATGGGCAAGACCGCCTTCGCGCTGAATATCGCCGAATACGCGGCCGTCTCCGCGAAAGTGGCGGTGGCGATCTTCAGCCTGGAGATGAGCGGGCGGGCCTTGGCCATCCGCATGATGTGCGGGCGGGCGATGGTCAACGCGCGGCAGCTTCAAAGCGGTTACATGCCCTCGAGCAAGTGGCCCGACCTCATCCGCGCGGCGGGAGAGCTTTCTGAGGCGCCGCTCTTCATCGACGACGCCACCGACCTCTCCGTCTTCGACATCCGGGCCAAGTGCCGCCGCCTCCAGGCCGACAAGGGGCTGGGCCTGGTGGTGGTGGACTACCTCCAGCTCCTCTCCCACCGGGGGCGGGCCAGGGAAAGCCGGCAGATGGAGATCACCGAGATTTCCCGCGGGCTGAAGAGCCTGGCCAAGGAGCTGAGCATCCCGGTCGTGGCGCTGAGCCAGATCTCCCGCCAGGCGGAGCAGCGCGAGGGCAAACGCCCCACCCTCGCCGACCTGCGCGAGTCGGGCGCCATCGAGCAAGACGCCGACCTCGTGGCCCTCCTCTTCCGCGAGGAGTATTACAGCCCCACGCCCGAGAACAGGGGCGTGGCCACC
>JACPCT010000132.1 GCA_016184445.1 Candidatus Tectimicrobiota bacterium
CGTGGGCGTCGAAAATGCGGACCTCGGATCTCCCGTCGTTGATGATGTAGACGTGCCTCTTGTCGCCGGCGAGGGCGAGGCGGTTGGACTTCCGCCCCGCGGGCAGGGTGCGGATGACCTTGCTCGTCTCCCGGGAGATGACGCTCAAGGTGCTCTCGCGGGTGTTCGTGACGAGGACGAGCTCCTCGGCCGCCCGGGCCGGGACGGCCCCCCAGGCCAGCACCGCCGCGAGAACGGCCGCCCCCCTCAGCAGATGTCTCTGGGCGGACCGGAGCCTCATCGGGACGTCTCCTTCATCGGATCTAGGGCCTGGCTCTGCGCGGGCATTTTACCCTGTTCCCGGAGGAAGCGCTCTTTCGCCTTTGGGTCGAACTGGCACTGGCATAGCTTGCGGACGTGGGCGACGAGGTCTCGGATGTCCTCCGCCGACAGCGTGTTCCCCCAGGGCGGCATGATGGGGGAGAGATCGCTTGCCCCGCCTCCCCGGTTGATCGTCCGGGTCATGTCCTCGTCCGAGAACTGGGCCATGTCCCTCCCGTCCGTCAGGTTGCGCGGGCTGACGGGCAGCTTGGCGGTGTTGTTCACGCCCTTTCCGTCGCCGCGGGGGCCGTGGCATTGGATGCAGTACCACAGGAAATTCTGCTCCGCCGTGGGGCGGGCAGGTGGCCCCTGCGCCCCGGGCCGGCTCATCGGCCCGAGAAGGATGGCGGAAGCGGCGAGGAGGGAAAGGCCGAATATTTTCATTTGAGCGTCGCGATGTAGGCGGCGAGAGCGATGAGATCCTGCTCGGACAGCGGCGTGAAGGCTTGGTTCCCGTATCGGGGCATCCGCCCGTTCGGGGAGTAGCGCTCCGGAGATTTGAGCAGGGCCACGACGAAGTCCGGCCGCAGCCTCAGGCCGGCGTCGATCAGGTGTGGCCCGGTGAACCCGCCCACCTCCACCGCTTGGCGGTAGACCGTCTTGCGGATGTGCACCATGTGGCAGGCGTAGCAGGGCTGCTCCTTCTGGAAAAGGATTCGCGCCCGGCGCAGCACCTGGCGCGGCAGCTTGTCCCCCCAGCCGGGGACGACGCCCGTGGGCATCTCGGGGTCCTTCAAGCCCTCGATGAAGCTGGCCACCTCCTTGGCCTCGGCGGGGGGAAGGGCGGGGTGCGAGGTCTCGCCCTTGTCCATCGTCCCCCATCTCACCCCCCGGAACGCCTGGGGCTTGGCCAGCCAGCGCCCGAGGTAGCCGGGCCGGAACTTGCTCCCCGCGTACCAAAGGGTCGGCCCCTTGAGCTTGTGCCGTTCAGTGACGGGCACCTTCGCCTCGGGGCCCTGGATCGTATGGCACTGCGCGCAGCCGCGCGCGAAGAAGATATCTCTCCCTCTCTCCGTGCTCCAGGCGGGGGAGGAGGCCCCAAGCAGGGCGAGAAGGGCCGTCCCTCCGAGCGGCGCGGCACCGGTGCGGGAAAGCAAAAGGCGGAACAGACTCAACGCGGCGCCTCCGGCTCCGCCACCCGCGGGGCGTTCCCCTCCAGGGTGCGGAGGAAGGCCAAGAGGTCCTTCTTTTCCTTCTGGGTCAGCTTCAAGGGGAAGATGTCGGGGTCGAGGCTGGGGTTGGGGTGGCCGCCCTTGTCGTAGAAGTCGAGCACTTCCTCCAGGGTGTTGAAACGGCCGTCGTGCATGTAGGGGGCCGTCCGGGTCACCTCGCGCAGTGAGGGGGTCTTGAACTTCCCCCGGTCCTTCCGGTCCTTGGTGATTTCTGCGCGGCCGAGCTCGGGCTTCTGTTTGTCCATCCCGATGCCGATGTTGTGGAACTTATTGTCGGTGAGGGGAGCGCTGAACTCGTCCACCAGATGGCACTTCACGCACTGCGCCTTGCTCTTGAAGAGGTCGAAGCCCCGCTTGGCGTCTGCGGAGATGGCGGCTTCCTCCCCCCCGAACTTCCACCGGTCGAAGGGAGAGCCGCCAGAAACCAGGGTGCGCTCGAAGGTGGCGATGGCCTTGGCCGCCCGGTCGAGCGAGATGGCCGGATCGCCGAAGGCGCGGCGGAAGGCCTCGCCGTAGGCGGGAATGGCACCCAGGACCTTGACGATCCGCTCCTCGCTCGAGGCCATCTCGGCCGGGTTCAGGATGGGGCCCTTCGCCTGCTCCTCCAGGCTCTTGGCCCGGCCGTCCCAGAACTGGCTGGAGTAATAGGCGGCGTTCAGGACGGTGGGGACGTTGCGGATTCCCAGCTTGCCCTCGACCCCCACCCCGTACTGCCGGGCGTTGGAGAAGCCCCGCGCGGGCATGTGGCAGGTGGCGCAGGCGGCGGTTCCGTCCGCCGAGATGCGCTTCTCAAAGAAGAGCAGCCGCCCCAGCTCCACTTTCTCGCGGGTCATGGGGTTGTCGGGGGGGACGGGGATGTCGTCCAGGCCCAGGGGCGGCGGGGGCGGAAGCTCCCCGCCCCCGGAGGGAGCCGGGGGATTCGCCTGGGCCGCCCACGGGGGGACGCTCCAGGCGCCCATTCCGCTCAGGAGAAGCAAGAATACGGCCGCCCGGATGCATAAGGCGGCCTGCCGGCAACTCCGGTTTCCAAGCAAAGCGAACCTCTCGCACCAGGCGGTACACCTGCTTGAATTATAACACAAGAGGCGTACCCGGACTAAAGTATCCCGGAAAGGGGGTTCGGCCTATTTCCGCTGCAGGAGCTCGATGACGACCCCGTCCGGCGCCTCGACGAAGGCGATCTGGGTGGTCGGGTTAAACTGGGTGGGCTCCACAGTGAACTTCACCCCCTTGCCCTTCAGCTCCGCGCAGTAGGCCTTGAAGTCCAGGCTGCCCTTCACCTGGAAACCGAAGTGGTCGGTGCCCCACTCGAGGCCGGTCTTGCCCTTGGCGGCTTCGCCGGGCCGCTGGCCCCGCACGATCACCTTGGAACCCCCGAAGTCGATGTAGACCTGGGGTGCCCCCCGGACCTCGTGGCTCGCGCTGACCTTCCCGCCCAGCTTTTCGACGAACCACTTGGCGGACGCCTCCGGGTCGCGGCTGATGACGTGGACGTGGTCGAAAGAGAGATTCCCGTCGCTCATTTGATCCTCCGTTGGGCCTCAGCCGGCCCAGGTGATGTCGCCGAACTCTCCCGCCCGGGGGCGGCCGGCGGCCTTGAATTGGGCAAATTCCTTCTTGCTCTCGGCCACGGTGGAGTTGGCCCCGTGGCCGGGGTAGAGAATCGTGTCGTCCGGCAGGGTGAGCACCTTGCGCTCGATCGACTCGATCGAGGCGAGAAGCTGAGCGTGGTTCCAGGTCTTGCCGGGCCCGCCGGGGAAGATAGTGTCCCCGCAGACGCAATGGCCGGGATAGTGGTACATCAGCATCCCCCGGCAGTGCCCCGGAGTGTGGATAGCGCGGAGGGAAACCTTGCCGAAGGAGATCTGCTGGCCGTCCTGGATCTCGAAGTCGGGCCGGATGCCGAACTCCTTCGCGTCCTCGGGGTGAAGGCCGAGCGGAGCGCCGGTGCGCTTGCGGACCTCGGCCAGGGCGTCGACATGGTCTCCATGGCAGTGAGTCTGTAGGATGTACTTGGGATGGGTCCCCTTGCAGGCGGCCAGGATGAGGTCGGCCGACTGCGACGTGTCGATGACGACGCTCTCCAGGCTCTGCTTGCAGGTAAAGATGTAGACGTTGTTGCTGTAGGGCCCCAGGTTGAGTTTCCGCAGGACGAGTCCGGGAAGCTCCACCGTCTGGTCGAATTGTCCCATGGGCGTAGCCTCCAGGAGGAGTGCAGGCCCGTCCGCCCTTTCCGTGCGGCAGTGCGGGCAGAGCCGATGGGAGGTCGCGGGAACTGCCAGGCCGATTCTAATCGCCCGCGGCGGGGACCACAACCCGAAGGGCCGGGGGAAGCGCGAGTGGCGAGACCCTACGTCTTCGTGAACATGGCGGTGACTCTCGACGGAAAGATCGCCGCGGCCGACCGAAAGGGTTTTTCCCTCGGGAGCACGGCCGACCGGAGGGAGATGGACCGCCTCCGGGCCGAGGCCGACATCGTCCTCTGGGGGGGAGAGACCATCCGGGCCGCCCGGGGACCGGCCCGCGTGC
>JACPCT010000133.1 GCA_016184445.1 Candidatus Tectimicrobiota bacterium
GCTCCTGCCGCGAGGGGAAGCCGGTCAAGCTCTAGGCGTGAAATCTCGCAACGTTGCCACCTCGGGAAGGGCCAGGATTTTCTCCCTCTCCCACCGGGAGAGGGCGGAGGCCCCTCGGCTTCCATTTCCAGGCCGCTTGCCCAGTGAACCGCCTGTTTGGACTCACGGCCAGGCCCTCCCACTTCCTCTTCTGGATGCGCGTCCTGGGCTTCTGCGGGGGGGGACGGCCCCCCGTCAACCGGCCCCCTCTTCCCCGTCAGCACTCCCGGCAAAAACTGCCCCCAGGCCCCCGCCGCCGGCGGGGGCCTGGCGCCCTTTTCTTTGAAAAATGACCCGCCCGCGGGAGAATTTGAGACCCCCCTCACCCCCCTCCTGAGACCCCCCTCACTCCGCCCCCCGCCTGGTACGCTTTTCGCATCCCATGGAAAGCACCGGCCCGGAGACAACGCCCGGCGGAGACGAAAAAAGGAGGAAAGTCATGGAAATTATCTGGGGCGCCTTGGCGATGGGAGCTCTTCCTCTTCTGGGGCTGCTGCTGGGGATGGTGTCCAAGGAGACGGGGGTGAACGAGACCTGGCCCCGTCCGTGAGCCTCCTCACATGATTTAAGTGAATCTCCTCAATGCCGAAGAGACCCGCCGCTCCCAAATTGCGGAAGGATGTGAGAGCGAAGCCACGATGCTGGGGGAGGACAGGACGATGCTCGGAATTGCGGCAATGACGGCAATCTTGCTGGGGGGCCTCTGGCTGGCGGACAGCCTCTTCGGCTTCCGCTTCGAGAGCACCGAGGCCCTCTACCCCTTCCAAGCCTCCGTGCGCCAGGGGGCGGCGATTTTCCTGCTGGGGATAGGGGCCGTGCTCGCCTGGATCGAGAGCCGCCTCCACATCCGGCGCCTCCACCACTAGGCCGATTTCACGGGCTTGAAATTTCCCGGAAACCCGTCCGTAACAGCGCCCGTCTACATATAAGGGTGTGTCCCCGCCCAAAAAATCTCCTCGGCCCCCCCTCCACGGGGGGGGCGCTTTTTTTCGCAGGAGCCTCCCCTTTCGGGCGGAAAACCCCCCGCTCAGAACCGAGGCCATTGCCAACCGCCGGGTTCGGCGTATGATGGGGGTGCAGCCCGGTTCGGGGCCTGAAAGGTCCAATTCGGAGGGAGGGATCGCCATGGCGAGGGGCGTCGAGCTTCAGGCCTCGCCGCCGCCGCAGGCGCGGCCGCAGGCGCCGGCCCCGCCTCCCCAAAAGGGCCGGGCCGAAGCCGCCCAAGCGCCCGCCCGCGCCCAGGCGCAATCGCCTGAGGCTCCCGTCCGCGCCCAGGCGAACGCTCCCCAGGCCCCCGTCCGCGCCCAGCGGCGGGCGCCCGAGCAGCCCCCCGTGAAGCCGCCCAACCTGCCCCCGCCCAAGACCCCCGACCAGCTGGTCCAGACCCGGGGGAGACGGGTGGACACCACGGCCTAGCCCTTCGCCGAGGGCGGGGCGGTTCTTCCTTCCGCAGGGCCTCCACCGGCGGGCCCCCCGCCGCCGGGCGCGCCCGCTAGTGAATACGCTTCTCCCGGCCAGCCCATTCCTTCTCGCGGAGCTTGAACTTCTGCACCTTGCCGGTCACGGTCTTGGGCAAATCGCCAAACTCCACATACTTCGGCGCCTTGAAGTGGGCGATCCGCGCCTTCACGTGCTCGACGATCTCCTGGGCGGAGACCTCCCGCCCCGCCTTCCTCGTGACGAAGGCCTTGGGCACCTCCCCCCACTTCTCGTCCGGCACCGCCACCACTGCCACCTCGAGCACGGCGGGGTGGGAGACGATGGCCTTCTCCACCTCGATGGTCGAGATGTTCTCCCCGCCCGAGATGATGATGTCCTTCGCCCGATCGCGGAGGTCGATGTAGCCGTCCGGGTGGGTGACGCCGAGGTCCCCGCTGTGGAACCAGCCCTCCCGGAAGGCCTCCTCCGTCGCCGCCGGGTTCTCGTAATAGCCGGCCATGACGTTGTTGCCCCGCATCATGACTTCGCCCTGCGCCTCCCCGTCCCAGGGCAGATCCTCCATCGTGTCCGGCTTCTTCACGCTGCACTCCCCCGCCCCGACGAAGGGCACGCCCTGGCGGGCCTTGAGGCGCGCCCGCTCGGCGGCGGGCAGGGCGTCCCACCCCGGATGCCAGGCGCAGGTCGTGTGGGGCCCATAGGTCTCGGTGAGGCCGTAGCCGTGGACGATGCGGGCCCCCAGCTTACCCTCCATGGTCTCGATGATCGTGGGGGAGGGGGGCGCGCCCGCCGTCATGATGGTGACGGGCTGGGGGAAGGGCCCCTTCTGCGCCTCGGGATCGTTGGCGATGGAGATGAGGACCGTGGGGGCCCCGCACATATGGGTGATCTTCTCCTCCCGGATGAGGCGGAACACGTCGGCCGGCCGCACGGCGCGCAGGCAGACATGGGTGCCGCCTACCGCCGTCACCCCCCAGGTGTAGCACCAGCCGTTGCAGTGGAACATGGGCAAGGTCCAGAGGTAGTTCGTGTAGGGGGAGCCGCCCATCTCCAGTATCTCCCCGATGGCATTCACGTAGGCCCCGCGGTGGGTGTACATCACCCCCTTCGGGCGCCCCGTCGTCCCGCTCGTGTAGTTGATTGACAGGGGAGCGTGCTCGTCGTCGATCTTCCAGGGCAGGCCCTCGCTCCTCCCGCTCCGGAGGAAGTCTTCGTACTCAGGCCCCTGGAAGTGGGCGTCACCCAGGCTGAAGCCAGCTTGCTCGTCCACCACGTTCACGAAGGTCTCGATCCCCGAGAACTTCTCCGCGTGGCCAGCAAGGGGCTGGGCAGCCTCGGTGTCGGAAACCAGCACCTTCGCCCCCGAGTGGGCGCAGATGTAAGCGATCTCGTCCGGCGAGAGGCGGATGTTGATAGCCACCAGCATGGCCCCCAGCAGGGGCACCGCGAAGTGAGCCTCCAGCATGGCGGGGAGGTTCGGCACCAAGTAGGCCACCCGGTCCCCCCGGCGCACCCCCGCCTCCTTTAGCGCCGAGGCGCAGCGCTGGATGCGCTCCGCGAACTCCCCGTAGGTGTAGCGCTTCTCGCCATAGACGACGGCCGCCTTGGGCTTGAACACCCAACTGTTGCGCTCCATGAAGGAGAGTGGCGAGAGGGGAGCGAGGTTCACCTGGGGCTGGGGCATGGGCGGGTCTCCTGACGAATTCCGTCCTGACGCTCTCCCCGCCCCCCCGCGCAGGATGGACGCTCCCGGGGGCACAGGAAGGACGGGACATATCCCGCCCTGTTCGGGAAAAACGAGGGGAAAAGTGTACTAAAACCCGGAAGCGGAGGCACCCGGTCCCCTAGGCTGCGAGAAGGGCCTCGATCTCCTCCGCCAGGGGCTCCGCCGAGAGCCGCCCGAAGCCCAGGCGGCGCGAGAGGGCGTCCGCGTCCTGGGCCTGGCCCCCGCTCCAGAGTTCCTTCAAGAAGCCCCCGCTCCCCGCGCTCCGCCACCAGCGCCGCCCGAAGCGGCTCCGGAGCGCCTCGCGCAGCTGGGCCTGGAGCATCCAGGCGCGCAGGTAGTTCGCGCAGTAGAAGAAGGGGTCCACGTCGTCCAGATAGCTCTCGGCGGGGTAGGCCACCCGGGTGACCCCGGTGAGCGCGCGGGCGTAGAGGGCCTCCTTGCCATCGAGCTCCGGCCCCGCGTGCAGGGCGAACTCGTAGCCGATCTTGGCCGCGTAGCGCCGCAGCATGTAGAGCTCGAACAGGGCGATGTGGCGCAGGAAGCACGCGTAGTCCCCCGCCTCCCCGCCCAGGGCGTCCGCCAGCCAGGCCCCGTCCAGCAGGAGGTGGTCGAAGAGCATGGCGAAGCCCTCCGTCACCGAGTTGTCCCCCAGGCGCCTGGCCTCGAAGGAGGCCCCCTCCCCCGTGTGGGCGAAGTGGAGGGCGTGGCCCAGCTCGTGCCAGAAGGCGCGGTAGTCGTCGTGCCCGCCCCGGGGGCGGATGACGAGGTAGACCTCCCCCGGCACCCGGACCGAGGCGCAGAAGGCGCGGGGGCTCTTGCGGGGCCGGGGCTCCAGGTCGAGGCGCACGCGGCCGCCAGCCTCCAGGTCGAGCCCCATGCCCCGGCACGCCTCCCGGGCCGAGGCCGCCAGGCGCTCCGCCGGGAAGAGCGGGTCGTGCTCCCGCCCGCGGAAGAGGTGGAGGGCGTCGTGCCGCTGGGCCTCCTCGAGCCGCAGGCCCAGCCGCTCGCGGAGGGCCCCGCCCATCTCGCGCAGGTAGAGCTCCTCCGTGCGGCGGAGGAAGCGCGCCATCTCCTCCCGGACGGGCGCCAGGGGATAGCTCTTCAGCCGCTCCATCATCCCGAGGTAGCCGGCGAAGCCGAGCTCCCCGGCCAGGGCGTGGGTGGCGGCGTGGACGGGGGCCAGGTAGGCGTTCTTGCGGCGGACGACTTCGCCGCGGGTCACCTCCAGGGCGGCGCGGCGCCCGCGGTCCGGCTCGTTGAGCTGGACGACGGCGCTCTGGCGGTAGGGGATCTCCTCCCCGCCCGGCAGCCGCACGGCGGCCGCGCTCTCGAAGTTGGCGGCCTGCTCGGTCAGCTCCTTGACCCGCTCCCGGATGAGGCCCAGGGCGAGGAACGACCACAGCTCGCGCAGCCGCTCCCGCTCGCCCGCCTCCCGGGCAGAGGCGCAGGCTCGCGCGGCGGCCGCCACTCCCTCCCGGGCGAAGAGGCCGGCGTGGCGCTCGTAGACCTCCGCGAGGCGGAGCTGCTCCTTGACCCCCGCCCCGGCCAGGTACAACTCGAGGCGGCTCTCGGCGAGGAAGACCTCGGCCCCGGCGCGCAGGGATTCGAGTTCCACCACCCCCTCAGACGCGGCGGGTGAAGCCGCGCGGGAAGACGACGATGCCCGAGGGGTCCAGGTGGGCGCCGGGGAAGCGGGCGGCCTCTCGGGCCGAGAC
>JACPCT010000214.1 GCA_016184445.1 Candidatus Tectimicrobiota bacterium
CTGAACGGCCTGCGGGCGGCGGACGAGGTCCTCATCCCCATCCAGGCGGAGTACTTCGCCCTCGAAGGGCTCGCCCGGCTCATGCGGACGGTCGAGCGCGTCCGGTCGAGTCTCCACCCCGGCCTCAAGGTGGGCGGGATCGTCCTCACCATGTACGACGCGCGCACCAACCTCTCTCGCCAGGTGGGGGAGGAGCTGCGATCGCACCTGCCCGGCCTCGTCTACCGGGTGGCCATCCCCCGGAGCGTGCGGCTGGCCGAGGCGCCCAGCCACGGCAAGCCCATCATCTCCTACGACATCTCCTCCCCCGGGGCCCAGGCCTACCTCGCCCTGGCCGGGGAGTTCCTGGCCCGCTGCGGCCGCAAGCCAAGGGGATAAGCCATGGCGCTGATGCGCAAGAAAGCCTTGGGCCGGGGCCTGGACGCCCTTCTCTCGGAGGAGGCCCCCCTTCCTCCCGCGGCCGTGGAGGCGCCGCCGCTCTCGCCGCCGCCCCCGCCGGAGCCTTCCGGGAGCAAGCTCTTCACGATCTCGCCGGACCGCCTGCGCCCCGGCGTGCACCAGCCCCGCACCGGCTTCGACGAGGAGAACCTGGCCGAGCTCGCCGAGTCCGTCCGCGCGCACGGCATCCTCCAGCCCATCCTGGTGCGGAGGCTCCCGAACGGGGACTGCGAGATCGTGGCCGGCGAGCGCCGCTGGCGGGCGGCGCGGCTCGCGGGGCTCGCCGAGGTGCCCGCGCTCGCGGTGGAGGCCGCGGGCGGGCGCGCGCTCGAGATCGCCATCATCGAGAACGTCCAGCGCTCGGACCTGAACCCGATGGAGGAGGCCGCCGCCTTCCAGAGCATGATGGAGCGCCTCGGCCTCACCCAGGAGGAGGTGGCCGCCCGCGTGGGCAAGGAGCGCTCCACCGTGGCCAACTACATCCGCCTGCTGCGGCTGCCCCCTCCGGTCCAGGAGAGCGTGGCGGCGGGGCTTCTCTCCATGGGCCACGCGCGCGCGCTGCTCTCGCTGCGGACGGAGGGGGAGATGGCCGCCTTCGCCCAGGCCGCGATCGGGGGGGGCCTCTCGGTGCGCCAGCTCGAGGGGCGGGTCCGCAGGGCCCTTGCGGGGCCTCCCGCCGCGAGAGCAAAATACGAGCGTCCCTCAACCGGCGAGGGGCCGGACGGCCCGCAGGCGGTCTTCCTCCGCGACATCGCCGCCCGGCTCCGCGCGTCGCTCGGGACGAAGGTGACGATCCAGGGCGACGAGAAGCAGGGCCGGATCCTCATCGAATACTACTCGCCGGAAGTCCTCGAGGGGCTGGTCGAGCGGCTCGTCTGAACCCCGCCGCTGCGGCGGAGGAGGACCCCGATGGGCGTGGGAGGGTGGTGGATGACCCGGAGCACGAAAAACTACGAGAAGACCATCCGCGCCTTCCTCGGCGAGGGCACCGAGTTCAAGGGCGTGATCACCTTCGAGGGGACGGTGCGCGTCGACGGCGTCCTCGACGGGGAGGTGCAGACCGAGGACATCTTCATCGTCGGCGCCGCGGCCAGGGTGAAGGCCACCATCCGCGCGGGCGCGGTCATCATCATGGGCAAGGTCGAGGGCCGGATCGAGGCCAAGGAGCGGTGCGAGATCCGGGCGGGGAGCCACGTGAAGGGCGAGGTCCACACCCCGAGCATCTACATCGAGGAGGGCGCCGTCTTCGAGGGCGTCTGCCACATGACCGGCGCGGAGGCCGCCCCCCCCGCCAAGCGCCTGGCCTCGGCCGCCGCCAAGGAAGGCTGATCGCCTTGCGCCTCCCCTCCCGGGCGGCGGCGTGCGCCGCCGCCCTCCTCGCCGCCGCGCTCGCCCTGGGCGGATGCTCCTCCTTCTCGCCGCGCGAGGCGCTCCGCGGCCGCAGCCTGGAGGCCGCCCACCAGCCTCCCCCCGGCAGCGCGGCCTTCCGCGCGCTGGCGCTGGAGAAGACCCCCTCGGTCGTGGTCCTGAAGGTCGACGGGGACGACATCCAGTCCAACATGGCGATCGTCTCCCAGGCCCTTCTCGCCAAGGGCTACCCGGTGCGCGACTACCACGTCACGCTCCGGGAGCTCGCCAGGGTCGGCCTGCTGGCCCGCAAGCCGCTGGATCCCGAGGCGCTCCGGGATGCCGCCCGGCTCTTCTCCGAGACGGCGGCCGTCGCGGGCTCCGTCGAGGTCCTCCAGCTGGAGCCCCTGCGGGCCCAGCTGAGCCTGGCGTGGATCGACCTCAAGTCGGGCAAGACCCTTTGGTCGGCCAAGGCCACCTACGCCGGCTACGTGTTCGGCGAGGGGGACCGCTACGAGGCGGCGCTGCGCGACATGGTCGAGCGGGCCCTGGCCCCCCTCCCCGCGGCCAAGCCCTGAGGCGCTGGCGATGGAAGGCCGCTCCAAGCTCGCGGCTTGCGCGGGTTTCGTCCTCTGGGCGGGGCTCGCCTACTTCTATTACGTGCGGGACTTGGGCGGGGCGATCGTCCTCGCCCTTCTCTCCGCGGCGGGGGCCGCCCTCTACGGGTGGATGCGCCGCCGCCCGCCGCGCCCCCCGCGGCCGAAGTCGGATCTCCCCCGGTTCAAGTTCGACGACGTGAAGCCCAAGGACTTCGAATGAAGGCGCGGGCGTGGGGCGCGCTGGCCCTGGCGCTCGTGGGTGCCGGCTGCGGCATGGGCCGGCGCGAGCCCTCCCTGCCCGGGGCCCCGGCCGGGGTGATCCGGGACGAGGCGCCGATGGTCCTCGTCCCGGCCGGGCCCTTCCTGCGGGGGGCGCCCGCGCCCTCGCCGCCCGAGAAGGACGACGCCCCCGCCCGCTCCCTCCACCTGGAGGCCTTCTCCATCGACCGGGCCGAGGTCACCAACGCGGCCTACGCCCGCTTCCTCGAGGCCACCGGCCGCCGCCCTCCCCACTGGGACGCCCAGGACGCCCGGCGGGCCGCCCCAAGCGGCTCGCCGCTCGGGGACCCCAGACGAGAGGACTGGAGCCGCTTCTCCTGGGAGGATCGGCGCCCCCCGCCCGGCACCGCGGATCTCCCCGTCACCCTCGTCACCTGGTTCGACGCCGAGGCCTACTGCGCCTGGGCGGGCAAGCGGCTCCCCACCGAGGCGGAGTGGGAGAAGGCCGCCCGGGGAGCGGACGGCCGCCGCTACCCCTGGGGCTCCGCCCCGCCCCAGGGCCGGGCCAACTTCGGCGGGGCGCACTCGGGCCCCCTGCCGCCCGGCTCCTATCCGGGGGGTGCCAGCCCCTACGGCGCGGCGGACATGGCGGGCAACGTGGCCGAATGGGTGGGGGACTACCACGACCCCGGCTACTACCGCGAGGCGCCGGACCGCAACCCCCAGGGCCCCGAGCGGGGCGCCCAGCGCGTGGTGAGGGGGGGCTTCTGGCGGGACGGGGAGGAGCGGCTTCAGACCTTCCGCCGCTGGCGCCTCCCCCCCGCCCAGAAGCACGGGGGCGTGGGCTTCCGCTGCGCGGGGTCAGTAAAATAACGACGGGGGCCAGGGAAGTCATTGATTTATAATAAGTTAAATAACATCTCATTGGGTGTATCGTGCTTAGCTTGATCAGCAAGATCATCTTGATCAGCACACTCAGCGGGTATATATTATGGTTGGAGGATTTGGTGGTGCCGGAAGGCCCGTCTTAGCCTTTTTTGTTTTCTAGGGGCAGGTTTTCCTGGTGTCCTTTCTTCCGAAGTTCCTCGAAGAAATCCTGAATCTTCTCCATCTTGGGCCTCAGATCGTCAATGTAGTTGAATCCAAACACAGGCCATTCGCGACCATCCTCCTCGAAGTAGCGGTGTACGAAAAACCGCAGTCCTTGTACCCTCCTGCCAAAAGGTTCCATTTCGGGCCGCGTCGGTTCCGTCATGTTCGGAATCCGCAGGCCCCAATTGATGCAGTACGCGCGAATGTCGGCGATCTGGGTTGCGGTGGTCAGGTCGGACATGACGAAGAACGGTTCGGGAATGATGCGGGAGCTGCGCGCGCGGGTCGTGATGGTTTCAGAGAAGTAGTGGCTCATCTGCTCGCCGAGCAGCTTGCACTTGGTCT
>JACPCT010000215.1 GCA_016184445.1 Candidatus Tectimicrobiota bacterium
GCACGCCTGGGGGGACGAGGGAGGAGTCGCAGCGCAGCCGGGAGCTGTTGAAGAGGATCGCCCCGCCCGGCTCCACCTCGCGGGCGTGGCGCTCGATGCTGTCCTGGTTGAGGGCGATCAGCACGTTCAGGTGATCGCCGTGGCAGCCGATCGCCTCCTCCCCCATCCGCAGCCTGAGCCAGGTGTGGCCGCCCCGGATGAGCGACTGATAGCTGTTGTAGGCGAAGACGTGGAGCCCCAGCCGCGCCGCCGTGCGGGCCAGGGTGTCACCCGTCTTGTCCAAGCCGTCCCCCGCCGCGCCGGCGATCCCTACGGTGATCTCGTTGGCCATCGTGTCCCGCCCCCTCTGGCTGACCCCCTGCCCGCGAAGGCCCCATCCCCCGGGTGGACGCCACCGCCCCGCGGCCCCCTCACGGGAGGTGGATTTCGGGCGCCCAGAAAACATCCCCGGCGGGCATATGAGACTTCCCTGGAAGTATATCACGCCCATCCGCTCCTCACAGAGCCGCGAGCGGAGGGAAATTCCCGCCTCCCGGGAAAAGAGAGCGTGGCGTCCGATTCCGGCGGCGGACCCTCCTCCCCGCGCGCGCCCAAAAACCCCGGAGCGGAAAGCGCCCGGCCGGATTCCGGCATTTGCCGTTTCGGGCCGGAGTGCGGTAATACATGGCGGGAGAAGACAACGCGGGGCTTCAAGTCCCGTCCGGGAGGTCCGCGATCCGATGACCCAAGACCCAAGGGAGCCCCACGTAGCCGGGCCCGGCCCCGAGGGCGCCTCCTTCCTCCCCGGCGAGGGGGGCCGGAACGGGGACGCGGCACCCGGGCCTGCGGCGGAGCCCGCGCTTCCGCCGCAGGAGGCCGGCGAGGCCGGCCTCACCGACCGGGTCGAGTCCCAGGAGTGGCTGGAATCGCTCGACTACGTGCTCCAGGCCCGGGGCCCCGAGCGCGTGAAGGAGCTCCTGCGGGAGCTCCAGATCCACGCCCACCGCCACGGCGTCGTGCTGCCCTTCTCCGCCAACACCCCCTACGTCAACACCATCCCCCGGGAGCGGCAGCCCCCCTTCCCGGGCGACCGCCAGCTCGAGCGGCGCATCAAGAGCCTGGTGCGCTGGAACGCCATGGCCATGGTGGTCCGGGCGAACCGCGCCGACAGCTCCATCGGCGGCCACATCTCCACCTACGCCTCGGCGGCCACCCTGCTGGAGGTGGCCTTCAACCACTTCCTCCGCGGCCAGGACCACCCCGGCGGGGGGGACCAGGTCTACTTCCAGGGCCACTCCTCGCCGGGCATCTACGCCCGCGCCTTCCTGGAGGGGCGCCTCAACCGGGAGCAGATGGACCACTTCCGCCGCGAGCTCGCCCCGGGCGGGGGGCTCTCCTCCTACCCCCACCCCTGGCTCATGCCGGGCTTCTGGCAGTTCCCGACCGTCTCGATGGGCTTCGCCTCCCTGATGGCGATCTACCACGCGCGCTTCAACCACTACCTCGCGGACCGGGGCCTCCGGGACACCTCGGACCAGAAGGTGTGGGCCTTCCTCGGCGACGGGGAGATGGACGAGCCCGAGTCCCTCGGCGCCATCACCCTCGCGGCCCGCGAGAGGCTCGACAACCTCATCTTCGTCGTCAACTGCAACCTCCAGCGCCTCGACGGCCCCGTGCGCGGCAACGGCAAGATCATCCAGGAGCTCGAGGCCGCCTTCCGGGGCGCCGGCTGGAACGTCATCAAGGTCATCTGGGGCGACGACTGGGACCCCCTGCTCGACATGGACGCGGACGGCGTGCTCGTCAAGCGCATGGAGGAGACGGTCGACGGCCAGTACCAGAAGTACAGCGTCGAGAAGGTGAAGGAGGGCTCCTACCTGCGCGAGCACTTCTTCGGGGGCGACCCCCGCCTCGAGGAGATGGCGCGCACCCTCCCCGACTACAAGCTCAACCGCATGCGGCGCGGCGGCCACGACCCCGAGAAGGTCTACGCCGCCTACAAGGCCGCCACCGAGCACAAGGGCGCCCCCACCGTCATCCTCGCCAAGACGGTCAAGGGCTACGGCCTGGGCGAGACCGGCGAGGGCAAGAACATCACCCACCAGCAGAAGAAGATGAACGAGGAGGAGCTGGCCCTCTTCCGCACCCGCTTCGGCATCCCCATCCCGGACGAGGACGTGGCCCAGCTGCCCCTCTACCGGCCCCCCGAGGACAGCCCCGAGATCCGCTACATGCTCGAGCGGCGCAAGGCGCTGGGCGGGTTCGTCCCCTCGCGCAGCCGCGCCAGCGCCCCCCTCACGGCCCCGCGCGACGACGTCTTCGGCGAGTTCTACGCCGGCACCGAGGGGCGCGAGGTCTCCACCACCATGGTCTTCGTGCGCATCCTCGCCAAGCTCCTGCGCGACAAGGAGGTCGGCGGGCTCGTCGTCCCCATCGTGCCGGACGAGGCCCGCACCTTCGGCATGGAGGCCCTCTTCCGCCAGATCGGCATCTACTCGCACGCGGGCCAGATCTACGAGCCCGTGGACCGCGGCAGCCTCCTCTACTACAAGGAGGCGCGCGACGGGCAGATCCTCGAGGAGGGCATCACCGAGGCGGGCTCGATGGCCTCCTTCATGGCCGCGGGCACCTCCTACTCCACCCACGGCGTGAACACCATCCCCTTCTTCATCTACTACTCGATGTTCGGCTTCCAGCGCATCGGCGACCTCATCTGGGCCGCCGCCGACATGCGCGCCCGCGGCTTCATCGTCGGCGGCACGGCGGGCCGCACCACCCTCGCGGGCGAGGGCCTCCAGCACCAGGACGGCCACAGCCACCTGCTCGCCTACCCCGTGCCCAGCCTCGCCGCCTACGACCCCGCCTACGCCTTCGAGCTCGCCGTCATCATCCAGGACGGCATCCGGCGGATGTACGAGGCCCAGGAGAGCGTCTTCTACTACCTCACCGCCTACAACGAGAACTACGCCATGCCCGCCATGCCCGACGGGGCCAAGGAGGGCATCCTCAAGGGCATGTACCTCTTCAGGCCCGCCTCGCTGAAGGGCACGGCCCTGCGCGTCCAGCTCATGGGCAGCGGCCCCATCCTCAACGAGGCGCTCAAGGCCCAGCGGGTGCTCGAGGAGAAGTACTCGGTCGGCGCCGACGTGTGGAGCGTCACCAGCTACAAGGAGCTGCGGCGCGACGCCCTCGACGCCGACCGCTGGAACCTCCTGAACCCGGGCAAGCCGCCCCGGATCCCCTACATCACCCAGTGCCTCGCGAGGTCGCCCGGCGTGTGCGTGGCCGTCTCGGACTTCCTGAAGGCCCTGCCCGACTCGGTGGCCAAGTGGATCCCCCGCCCCCTCGTCTCGCTCGGGACGGAGGGCTTCGGGCGCAGCGAGTCGCGCGCGGCGCTGCGGGACTTCTTCGAGATCGACAGCCGCTACGTCACCCTCGCCGCCCTCCACGGCCTCGCCCGCGAGAAGCAGATCCACGCGGACCTGGTCAAGCGGGCGGCCAAGGACCTCGACATCAACCCCGACAAGCTCAACCCCATGACCTCCTGACGGGCGGAGGCGCGAGACCGATGGAGACCCAATTCAAGCTCCCCGCCCTCGGGGAGAACGTCAAGGCGGGCAAGGTGGTCAGCGTCCTCGTCGCGGTGGGGGACACCGTCCAGGTCGACCAGCCCGTCGTCGAGGTGGAGACCGACAAGGCCCTCATCGAGGTGCCCTCCTCGGTCAAGGGCAAGGTGAAGGCCGTCCACGTCAAGCCCGGCGACGACGCGGGCGTGGGCCAGGCCATCCTCACGGTGGAAGCCGAGGACGGCGCGGGCGCGCCCAGGCCCCCCGAGGGCCAGGCGGAGAAGCCGGCCGGGGCGGCCCCTCCCCGCGAAGCGGCCCCCCTCCCGGCGGCTCCCCCCGCCCCGGCGGCGAAGGCCCCCGCCCCCCCCCGGGAAGAAGCGAGGCCCGCCCTCGCCGCCGCCCGCCTCCCGGGACCCGTGCCCGCCGCCCCCTCGGTGCGGGGCCTCGCGCGCGAGGCGGGGGTGGACATCGGGCAAGTGCCCGGCAC
>JACPCT010000216.1 GCA_016184445.1 Candidatus Tectimicrobiota bacterium
TCGCTCCCGGTCCGCAGGATGCAAGACAGGGAATCGAAGGGGCAACGGATTATAGCCGACTCATCCGGGATCTTCCAGGGGAAACGGGCCAGATGAGAAGGAACGGACAAAGCGCGCGAAAAACAGTGGGTTTGACGCCAGGGGCCGTCCCCCGCCGGCCGTGCAGGGCGCCCGGACCCCTGGGCCGCGGCTCTCAAGAGGATGGGCCCGGGGCGCTTCACCCGCGGGCCCCCGGAAAATCGCGGAAATTGACCCCGCTCCGGTCCTTTCCCTACTATAATTGGCATCCGCCCGCCCGGTGCCGCCGCCCAAGGGAGATTCGAATGACGCGCGCGGGGATTTCCCCTGAACCCATCCCGGAGACCCACGCCCTGGGGCGCATGCTGCGGAGGACGACCGAGTCCGCGTTCGAGGCCGTGGGGTACGCCGACGGCGAGGTGATCGACTACGTCTGGCGGATGCTCCTGCGGTTCGTCCACGTGGACAGCCTCTACCGCCGCGGCCGCCGCACGGCCAAGCGCCTGGAGCAGGTGACGGACTTCCTCCTCGAAGCCGAGGGCAGGGGGGGCGCCCCTCTCCGCGAGCTCAAGCGCCAGATGGGGGACGTGTGCCTCTTCTTCACGGGCCTGTTCCCCGAGAACCTCGAGCACCGCCACCTCAGCCCGAAGTTCTACGTGATGCAGGGCAAGGCCGCCTACGGGCAGGTGGCCGAGATGGACGCCGTCCAGCCGACGGCCCGCTTCTTCCGCAAGCTCACCCATGAGTTCGAGCGGTGCGTGGTGGCGCTCCATGTGGAGCGGCAGTTCCTCCATGATTCCTTCTACCAGTACATCGGCCGCCAGTTCCCGGTGTGAGCCGGCGGCATCTTCCCGAGGAGCGCCTGTGAACATTCGCGTACGGCTGGTTCAGGGAGGGGCGGTCCTCGCCCTTCTGCTCGCTGGCGTCATGCCCGCCTTCTCCGCTCCCGCTTCCCCCGCGAGGCCGCCGGCCAAGGAGGACAAGTCCCAGGTGGTGGTGGCCGTGGTCAACGGGCGGAGGATCACCCTGGCCGAACTGGAGGAGCAGCTGGGGCAGGCGCCTCCCGCGGTCCGGCTTCAGATCCGCAAGAACACGGGACAGTTCCTCGATGGCGTGGTGCAGTCCGAGCTCCTCTACCAGGAGGCCCTGCGGCGGAGGCTCGAGTCGGTTCCGGAGGTGGACAAGCGCATCGGCCTCGCCAAGCGCCGCATCCTCATCGAGGAGTTCGTCCGCCGGGAGGTTCAGCGCTCCGTCCAGGTGTCGGACAGCGATCTGCGCGGCTTCTTCGGAGCCAACCGGGACCGCTTCCGCCGCAAGGAGCAGGTCACCCTCAGCCACATCGTCCTCAAGACGGAGAAGGAGGCGTGGGACGCCGCCGCCGAAGTCCGGAGGGGGGTTCCCTTCGCCCAAGTGGCGAGGGCGCGCTCCGTTTTCGAGGCGACCCGGGACGCGGGCGGGGTGATGGGAACGGCCGCCCGGGGCGAGCTCGAAAAGAACGTCGAGGAGGTGGCCTTCAGGCTGGCCATCGGCCAGGTGAGCGACCCGATCGAGACCCCGATCGGCTGGCAGGTCATCCGCGTGAGTGAGCGGATCGATGCCGCCGACGCGAACTTCGAGGACGTCAAGGAGGACGTCAGGCAGATATTCATCGAGGTGCGCCACCGGGCTGCCTACCAGCGGACGATCGAAGAGCTCAAGAAGAAGGGCTCGGTGACCGTTCATCCCGAGAGATTCCGGTAATCGTCTGAATCCGGTGCGCTTGGCCGGGCGCTGGCGCGCCCCCGGCGTCCCCTCCTCGCCGGAGGGGAAGGAGCCTCCCGGGCCTTTTCCACATTCTTTCCACAGTGTTTCCCGCCCTTCTGCCGACGGTTATGCTCCCGGCGTGCACAGGTTTTCCACAAGGAATTGTGGTTCTCCACCCTTTTTCTTTTGACAGGCCACTAGATGTTGTGGTGGAATGGGGCTCCCCCTGAGGGGAATCCCACCGTCATGGAACCCAACGGATTCGCTCCCGCCATCGGGCGGGCGGGGGCGATGAGCTTGGCCGGGGGAGGGTCGGACCCTCCCCCCGGCCAGGCGTGGAGAGTCGGTCCGCATCCGGGAGAAGGGAGCCGTGAGCATCAAGTCCGACCGCTGGATTGCGCGGATGTCCCGGGAGCACCGGATGATCGAGCCCTTCGAGGGGGGGCAGGTCCGCCAGGGGGTCGTCTCCTATGGCCTCTCCTCTTACGGCTATGACATCCGGGTCGCCGACGAGTTCATGATCTTCACCAACGTCATGTCCACCATCGTGGATCCGAAGAACTTCGACGACCGCTCCCTGGTGAAGATCAAGGCGGACGCCTGCGTTATCCCCCCCAACTCCTTCGCCCTGGCCCGCACGGTGGAGTACTTCCGCATCCCCCGGAGCGTGCTCACCATCTGCGTCGGCAAGAGCACCTACGCACGTTGCGGCATCATCGTGAACGTGACCCCCTTCGAGCCCGAGTGGGAGGGCTTCGTCACCCTCGAGGTTTCGAACACCACCCCCCTTCCCGCTAAGATCTACGCCAACGAGGGCATCGCCCAGGTGCTTTTCTTCGAGAGTGACGAGGTTTGCGAGGTCTCCTACGCCGACAAGAAGGGCAAGTACCAGAAGCAGTCCGGCCTCACCCTGCCCAAGCTCTAAGCGCGGCGCCCCCAGTCCCGGCCCTCCAGAGCGCGTGTTTTCCCGGAATTCACCGGCCCCCCCGGCCCCGCGCGGCACCCGATTTTTCCGGGGGAAATCCAGAGGGAGGGCGGGAAGACCCCCCGCCAGGATTCTCTTGGAAGCGGGAGGGGCCACCGCCCTGCCTGTGAGGGGGTCACCCGCCGCTTGGGCGCCCCTGGCCGCGAGTTCGCGCGGGTTCGGGGCAGCCGCCCAGAGGCCGGACTTCTCCAGGTGGGCACAACGGCTCGGCTGGTTCGCCGAAGTCCGTGCGGCCTTGCGCCTCTCACGGAAGGTGGTGGCGGGGGGACTCGTCAGGGAAAGATTCCGCTCTTTCCCGTGTTCCTTTGAGGGGAATCCTTTTTTCCCGGAATTCGGGCAGAAGGTGTATAATAGGAGCGGACGGCGGGGGTTGGCGTTGTTTCTTCTAACGTTATGAAATTGGTGGAGTTGGAGGTCAAATGCGCGACGAGCTGAGCCATCTCGACGAGAAGGGCCGGGCCCGGATGGTCGAGGTGGGCGAGAAGCCCGAGACGGCCCGGGAGGCGGTCGCGCGGGGCAGAGTCGAGATGCAGCCCGGCACCCTGCGGCGGATTCTCGAAGGAGGCCTCCCCAAGGGGGACGTCCTGGGGACGGCCCGGGTGGCGGGCGTCATGGCGGCCAAGCGCTGTGCCGGGCTCATCCCCATGTGTCATCCCCTCCGGCTGACGGGCGTGGAGGTCCGCTTCTGGCCGGACAAGGGGGAGCGTGCCCTGGAGATCGAGGCCGTGGTCCGGGCGATGGACCGCACCGGAGTCGAGATGGAGGCCCTCACCGCGGTCTCGGTGGCGGGCCTGACCGTCTACGACATGTGCAAGGCGGTGGACCGGGGGATGGCCGTCACGGCCGTGCGCCTGGCGAAGAAGACGGGCGGCAGGAGCGGAACCTACGTGCGCCCCGGGGAAGGGATCGGCCCCCCGGGGACTGACTGAGATTCGCCGCGTCCGGGAGGTAGAGGCGTGAAGCGGACGAATGAAGAACCGAGATCCAGATCCTCCACGGGGAGGCCCTCGGCCTTCCGGGGAGGGAACGTGGGCGAGACGGCGGCCCGCGGGGCGCTGGTCGCCGCCGCGGCCGTGTTGGGCGCGCTGATGGGCGGGGCCCTGGCCCGCGAGGGTGCCGGCTACGGCCTGGGGGGTGTCCTGGGGATCGGCGTTGGGCTCCTGGCGGTCTGGGCCGAGAGCCGGCTCGCCCGGGTGGGCCCGGGCTCGGCGGCGGGGGGAGCGGCGGGCCTCGTGGTGGGGCTGCTGGCGGC
>JACPCT010000217.1 GCA_016184445.1 Candidatus Tectimicrobiota bacterium
CCCCGTCTCCGCGTCCCCCACCCCGGCCCCCGCACCCGCGAGTACCTCGAGCGCGTCCGCAAGACCGAGTCCGCCACCGGCCTCACCTTCGGCCTGAGCCCCGAGACGCTGGTGATGGAGCGCGCCTCGGGCGCCGCCATCGAGGACGTGGACGGGAACGTCTTCCTCGACTTCACGGCCGGCTTCGGCTCCCTGAACGCCGGGCACTGCCACCCCAAGGTGGTCGAGGCCGTCCAGGCCCAGGCCGCCAAGGGCCACCAGGCGATGTCGCTGGGGGCCAGCGTGCGGCTGCGCCTGATGGAAAAGGTCCTCTCCCTCATCCCAGGGCCCAGCGAGAAGCGGATCGTCCTGGGGGCCTCGGGAAGCGAGGCGGCCGAGGCGGCGATCAAGATGGCCCGGCGGGCCACCGGGCGCCAGGACGTGGTCGCCTTCGAGGGCGCCTTCCACGGGCGCACCCAGGGGGCCCTCGCCCTCATGGGCCGCAAGGGCCAGCGCGCGGGCCTGCCCTCCATCCAGACGGGCATCCACCACGTGCCCTTCCCCTACCCCTACCGCAGCCCCTTCGGGCGCGAGGACGCCTCGTGCATGGAGGGGACGCTGCGCTACATCGAGGAGTTCCTGAAGAACCCCGCGAGCGGCTGGGGGGAGGTGGCGGCCGTCATCATCGAGCCGGTACAGGGGAACGGGGGCATGATCCCGGCCCCCCTGGGCTTCCTCCGGGGGCTGCGCGGGATCTGCGACCGCCACGGCGTCCTCCTCATCATCGACGAGGTGATGAGCGGCTTCTGCCGCACGGGGAAGATGTTCTCCTACCTGCATGAGGAGGGGGTGGAGCCCGACATCCTGGTGCTCGGCAAGTCCATCTCCGGGGGGCTCCCGCTCTCGGCGTGCGTCGCCAAGAAGGAGATCTGCGAGGCCTCCGGGGCGGGCACCGAGAGCAGCACCTACGCGGGCAACCTCGTGGCCTGCGCCTCGGGCCTGGCCTCAATCCAGGTGTACGAGGAGGAGGGGCTCGCCCAGCGCGCCGCCGGGATGGGGGACTACTTCGTGCGCCGCCTGGGGGAGCTGGCCGAGCGCCATGCCGTGGTGGGGGAGGTGCGGGGCCGGGGCCTCATGGTGGCGGCCGAGCTCGTCTCCGACCGCGCGAGCCGCGAGCCCCTCCCCGCCGCCAAGGCGGCCAGCGCCGCCGCCCTCGAGAGGGGCTTCCTCCTCTACCCCGGGGGGCACTACGCCAACGTGCTCGCCTTCCTGCCCCCGCTCATCATCGACGAGGGCCACGTGGACAAGGCCGTCGAGGTCCTGGACGAGGTGCTCCTCGCCGTCCCCGGGACGCGGTGATCCGTCTTCCCCGGCGGAGGGCGCCCGTCAAGTGCCGCCCCGGGAGCGCCCGGTGACCGCCGAGCCCGCCGTCTTCCTCAAGAACTCCCACAACCCCCGCATCGAGGGGGGGCATCCCTGGATCTACGCGGGCGAGATCGGGCGGGTGGAGGGCGGCCCCTCCCCGGGCGGCATCGTCCGCGTGGCGGACCGGCGCGGCCACCCCGTCGGGCGGGGCTACTCGGCCACCCCGTCGGGCGGGGCTACTACAACCAGGCCTCCACCATCACCGTGAGGCTCCTCTCGCGGGGGGAGGAGCCGCTGGAGGAGGGCTGGATCGCCCGCCGCCTGGAGCGCGCCCTCGCCTGGCGCCGCCGGTGGGTGGGTGGGGAGGAGGGCTTCCGCCTCGCCTTCGGGGAGGCCGACGATCTGCCCGGCTTGGTGGTGGACGTGTATGGGAAGGTCGCCGTCTTCCAGCTCTCCACCCTGGGGATGGAGGTGCGGCGGGAGGAGGTCCTCGGCGCCGTCCGCGAGGTGCTCGATCCCGCCGGCGTCTGGGAGCGCAGCGACATGGGGGCCCGGCGGCACGAGGGCCTGGGTCCGCGCTCGGGGCCCGCCTGGGGCGAGGTGCCCGGTTGCGTCCCCTTCCAGGAGGACGGGCTCTCGCTCGAGGCCCATGTGCGGGAGGGGCAGAAGACGGGCTTCTTCCTCGACCAGCGGGAGAGCCGCCGGGCGGCCGGGCGCCTCATGGGGGGCAGGGTGCTGGACTGCTTCTGCTACATGGGGGCCTTCGGCCTGCGCCTGGCGCGGGCGGGGGCGGAGGTGGTCGCGCTGGACGTCTCGGCGGGGGCGCTCGCGGGGCTGCGCCGCCAGGCGGAGCGCAACGGCTTGGCGGGCCGCGTCTCCCCCATCCAGGGGAACGCCTTCGACCTCTTGCGGGCGATGGAGCAGCGCGGGGCCCGCTTCGACGGGGTGGTGCTCGACCCCCCCGCCCTGGCCCCGGGCCAGGCGGCGGTGGAGAAGGGGGTGCGGGCCTACAAGGAGCTGAACCTGCGGGCGATGCGCCTCGTGCGGGAGGGAGGGGTGCTCCTCACCTGCCCCTGCTCCGCCCGGCTGACCCCGCCCGCCCACCTGGAGATGCTCCGCGAGGCGGCCCAGGACGCGGGCCGCGACCTGACCCTCCTCTGGGAGGGGGGGCAGCCTCCCGACCATCCCGTCCGCCTCGCCATCCCGGAGACGCGCTACCTCAAGGCGAGCGCCTGGCAAGTGCGCCGCCTCTGAGCCCCGGCCGCGCCCATCGCGGGCGGGAGCGGCCCTCCCTTTGTGTGCTAGACTTTCCGGGCGGGCCATGCGGGGAGGCCGCGCCGCTGGAGGGGGTTCCATGAGCCGGTGGCTGCCGGGAGGGGGATCGGGCTTGCGGGCGGCGGCCTTCGGGCTGCTGCTGGCGGCGGGGCTGCTCCTGGCGCCGGCCGGCCGGGGGGCCGAGCCCGTGCGGATCTCGGGGCCGGTGCTCGTCCTCGAAGTGGCGGACGCCATCTCGCCGGGCTCGGCGGAGTACATCGACTACGGCCTCGCCGAGGCCCTGCGCGTGGGCGCCCAGCTCATGGTCATCCGCCTGGACACGCCGGGCGGCCTGGTGACGAGCACCCGCGACATCGTCAAGTCCATCTTCTCCTCCGAGGTGCCGGTGGCGGTCTTCGTGGCCCCGGGCGGGGCGCGCGCCGCCTCGGCCGGGACCTTCATCACCATGTCCGCCCACATCGCGGCCATGGCGCCGGGGACGAACATCGGGGCGGCCTCGCCCGTGGCGGGCGGGGGGAGCCAGATCGAGGGCGACATGCGCAAGAAGGCCATGAACGACGTGGCCGCCTTCGCCCGCGCGGTGGCCTCCCGGACGGGGCGCAACACCGAGTGGGCGGAGAGCGCGGTGCGCGAGGCGGTCTCCGTGGACGAGGCGGAGGCGCTGCGCCTGAAGGTGATCGACCTGGTGGCGGTGGACGTGCGGGCGCTGCTGCTGGCGGTGGAGGGCCGGAAGCTGAGGCTCGCCTCGGGGCGGGAGGTCGTCCTGGCGACGCGCGGCGCCCAGCGGATCTCCCTCGCCCCGAACTGGCGCCAGCGGGTGCTCACCCTGCTGAGCGACCCGAACGTCGCCTACATCCTCATGCTGCTCGGGATGTACGGCCTCTTCTTCGAGCTCTCGAACCCCGGGGGCATCCTGCCGGGCGTGGTGGGGGCCATCAGCCTCCTGCTCTCGCTCTACGCCCTCAAGGTGCTGCCGGTGAACTACGTCGGCCTCCTGCTCATCCTGCTGGCGGTCGTCCTCTTCGTCCTCGAGATCAAGGTGGTGAGCTACGGAGGGCTCACCATCGGGGGCATCACGGCCATGACCATCGGCTCGGTGATGCTCATCGACTCGCCGGACCCCTACCTGCAGATCAGCCTCAAGGTCATCCTCCCGGCGGTGGCGGGGACGGCGCTCTTCTTCGTCTGGATCGTGGGGCTGGGCTTCCGGGCCCAGCAGCGGCCGCCGGTCTCGGGCGGGGAGGGGATGATCGGCCAGCTGGGCGTGGTCCGCGCGGGAACGGAGGAGGGGAGGCCCGCGAAGATCTTCGTCCGCGGGGAGATCTGGCTCGCCGACGCGGACGAGCCGCTGCGGGCGGGCGAGCGGGTTCGGGTCAAGTCCCTGGAGGGGCTGCGCCTCCGGGTCACCAAGGTCGGGGAGGAAGCCTCATGAACTATAGCTTGATCGTCCTTCTGGTCGTCGTCGTGCTCTTCCTGATCAGCGCCATCCGGATCATGAACGAATACGAGCGCGCCGTCATCTTCCGCCTGGGCCGCTTCTACCGGACCAAGGGGCCCGGCCTCATCCTGGTCCTGCCGATCATCGACCGGGCGGTGCGCGTGGGGCTGAGGCTGGTGACGATGGACGTGCCGCCCCAGGACATCATCACCCGCGACAACGTGTCCGTGAAGGTGAACGCCGTGGTCTACTTCCGGGTGGTGAACCCCGAGCGGGCGATCATCGAGGTGGAGGACTTCCTCTACGCCACGGGCCAGCTCAGCCAGACCACCCTGCGGAGCGTCCTCGGCCAGATGGAGCTCGACGACCTCCTCTCCGAGCGTGAGAAGATCAACCACCAGCTCCAGGAGCTCCTGGACCAGGCCACCGACCCGTGGGGCATCAAGGTGACCAACGTGGAGGTCAAGCACGTGGACCTCCCCAGCGAGATGCAGCGGGCCATCGCCCGCCAGGCCGAGGCCGAGCGCGAGCGGCGGGCCAAGGTCATCCACGCGGAGGGCGAGTTCCAGGCGAGCCAGAAGCTGGCCGACGCGGCCCGCATCATCTATGCGTCGCCGGGGGCGCTCCTGCTGCGCTTCCTCCAGACCCTCTCCGAGGTGGCGACCGAGAACAACTCGACCATCGTCTTCCCGCTGCCGCTGGACCTGGTCCGGCCCTTCGTCGAGCGGGGCGGGCAGGGAGACGCGCCCGGCCCGGCCTCCTCCTAGCCCGGGAACGCGGAGCTTCGTTGGCCCGCTACCTGCCCGAACTCTACGCGCTCACGACGCTGCTGTTCCTCTCCGCCCAGGTCCTCATCATCCGCGCGGGGAACCCGCACTACAGCGCCTACTCGGCCTCCCAGATCATGACCTGGGGCAACCTCCTCCTCCTGGGGGGCTACGGCCTGTGGACGGAGCCCCTGGGCTCCTTCACGGTCCCGGCGGTTCTCTTCTACGCGGGCTCGGGCGTCTTCGGCTACGCCCTGTCGCGCACCGCGCTCTACCTGGGCTACGAGAGGGTCGGCGCCGCGAGGACGACCGCCGTCCACGGGTCGACGCCGCTCCTCTCGGCCCTGATGGCCGTGTTCCTGCTGGGGGAGGAGGCGGGCTTCTGGGTGTTCCTCGGCACGGCGGGGATCGTGGCCGGGGTCTGGCTCATCACGGCGGAGAGGAGCGGGGGGGAGTGGCGGCGGCGGGACATCCTCATCCCCTTGGCGGCGGCGGCGGGGACGGCCTTCTCCATGATCTGCCGGAAGAAGGGCCTGCTCATCGTGGACGCCCCGGCCATGGGCACGGCCATCTCCTGCCTGACCGCCGCCCTCCTCCTCCCGGGGTTCTGGAAGTATTTGCCGCGGATGGAGGGGGTCCGCCTCGACGGCCATCTCCTGCCTGACCGCCGCCCTCCTCCTCCCGGGGTTCTGGAAGTATTTGCCGCGGATGGAGGGGGTCCGCCTCGACCGGCGCGGGTGGGTCTTCCTGGCCCCGGCCGCCCTGGTCAACAGCATCGGCCAGTTCACCCTGATGCGCTCGCTCCTGACGGCGGGAGTGGCCTACACGGTGCCCATCTACGCCGCCAGCCCGCTGGTGGTGCTCGTCCTGGCGGCCATCTTCATGCGCCAGCACGAGCGGCTCACCGTGAGGCTGGCCTGGGCGGTGCTCCTCACGGTGGCGGGGGCGGGGCTGATCGCCTTGGCCCGGCACGGCCTCCTCGGCTGAGGGCTCCTAGCGGTAGTAGAAGGGGGGAGGCGCCGGGAAGCGGGACGGGGGGGGCGGGGCGGGCTCCTTGGGGTCGGGGAACTCGTTGCCCCAGATGCCGCGGCGGGAGGCCTTGGCCGTGTGCTCGGCCTCGACGAGCCGGTCCCGGTAGCGGAGGTTGGGATGCTTGATGACGGCGCGGGCGTAGCCGCGGATGAGCACGAGGACGTTCACGAAGGTTCCGTCCTCGAGGAAGACGTAGTACTGGGCCTGGCCCGAGGGGTCGAGGAGCTGCTCGTCCACCTCGAACTGCACGGTGCGCCCCTCCAGCAGCTGCTTCAAGAAGACCGCCGCCTCGACCCCCCC
>JACPCT010000218.1 GCA_016184445.1 Candidatus Tectimicrobiota bacterium
GCGGGCCAACATGGCCGGGCTCACCATCCGGGTGGGGGGCTTCGAGAGCGACCCCCCCATCACGGAGGGCGTCTCCTCGGGGGATTTCCTGGACCTCGAGCACGCGGGCGTGGTGGCCGAGGCCGAGCGCCGGGGGAACCCCCACATGGTCTTGACCCTCGACGCCTTGACGCCCGAGGACGTGGCAGCGGCCATCGCGCTGTGGCAGTGGGCGGCGGTGTACGGGGGGGTACTGCGGGGGGTGAACCCCTTCGACCAGCCCGCCGTCGAGGGGAGCAAGCAGACCACCATCGAGATGTTCGAGAAGTTCGGCCCCGCCATCCGGAAGCAGCTCGCCCGCTTCCGGGAGGAGGCGGCGGTGAGGCTGGAGACGTAGGGGCGTATTGCAATACGCCCCTACTTTTTTTGGACAGATGCTTTTGAGAATCAGGCGCCCGCCGCCTCCTTCGCCTTGGCGGCCTCCGCCGCGTCGATGGGGTCGAAGCTCCCGACCGGGTAGACCACCCCGGTCGGGATCACCTGGTAGATGGGCATGGGCTCGGGGACGTTCTTGAGGTTGTGCCGGCCCATGTCCACGAGGGCGTAGCGGTCCCGCACCCGCCGGGCCGTCTCGGGCCCGATCATGATGCGGCCCTTGGTGGCCACCTTGCCGATGCGGGCCGAGTGGTTGGTGACGGGGCCGAGGGCGGTGAAGGTCCAGCGGGCGCTCCCGCCCGGCGCCTCGAACTTGTTGGCCCCGACGGAGCACACCCCCGAGTTGATCCCGATGTTGGCGAAGACCTCGGGGTAGCCCTTGGGGCGGGCGGCGTTGATCTCGGCGGTCTTGGCCCGGATCTTGATGGATGCCTCGATTGAGTTGAGCGCGTGGGCGGCGGGGTCGGCGTCCTGGAAGATGAGCATCAGGCCGTCCCCCGCCGTCTCGTTGATCTCCCCCTTGTACTCGCCGACGATCTCCAGGTAGGCGGAGAAGTACTTCTGCAGCGTCTGGTTGACCACCTGCTGCGGGAACATCTCGCTCATCCGGGTGTAGCCCTCGAGGTCGAGGAAGATGATGGTGATGTCCTTGTCCTGCTGGGCGAGGGTGTCGGCCTCGGGGTTCTCCTCCAGCAGCCGCTTGACGGAGGCGGGCACGAACTTGGAGAGCTGGCTCTTGACGGCCTCCAGCAGCTCCACCTTGTGGCGGCTCTCCTGGAGCTCCCCGAGGGTCCGCTCCAGATCGGTGTTCTTGTTCTGGAGGTCGCCGTAGGCCCGGCTGAGGGACTGGGCCATGTTCCTGAAGCTCCCGCCGAGGCGCCCGATCTCGTCCGGCCCCGTGTAGGGCTCGCACACGAACATTCCCTGCCCGAGCAATTCGGCGCAGGCGGCGAGGTTCTGGATGGGCTGGATGACCGTCCGCCGCAGGTAGAAGATGAGCAGGAGGGCGACGGCGAGCAGGGTCGCGGCCGCGATGGCGATCTGGCGGTTCCGCTGGGTGGCGACCTTGGCGATGAGATCGCTCACGTCGGTGGAGACCCGGACGATCCCCTGCACCTTGGAGTCCGTCTCGTGGCAGACCTGGCACCGCTCCTCGTTCTCGAGGGGCTTGAGGAAGGTGAGGAGGCGGACCGTCTTGTCGCCGGGCTCCCGGACGTTCTCCATCCAGAAGGTCTCCCGGCCGGAGGCGAGCGCCCGCTTGAAGTGGGCGTCCTGGCCCATGGAGTCCATCTTCTGCATCCGGGCGGCCTGGAGGCGGATGTTGCGCCCCACCCGGGGGTCGAGGGGAATCTGCTTCTCGTTCACCTTCTCGAGCGTGCGCAGGTCGGTGAAGGCCTCGGTGCCGTCCGTGCGGAAGACCTGGAGGGCCTTCACCCCCTCGGTGCGCTTGAGCTCGTCGAGGAGGGTCCGGGCGATGTCGGGCCGCCCGCCCAGCATGTTGCTGCGGATACTCTTGTGGATGGTCTGAAGAAAATTGGTTTAGAAGTTGAGATTCCTCAAGCCACCTTTTATGTCTGGATTTCAACCCCCCCCGGCTATTCCTCTTCGCAAGCCGCCCTTCATCTGCTGGAAAAAACCGGGGTAGTCTGCACGCCGGGAACCGGATTCGGGCGGAGCCGGGGAGCCCGAGGACGAAGGCGGGGTTGCGCTTCACCATGATCCCGATCTCCTCCGGGGTGATCCCGTGGTCGAGCATGAGCTGGATGAAGACCCGCAGCCCCTCCCAGGGCGGGGCGTTGTGGAGCTGGCCCAGGTCGGAGGAGAGGAGGGTGTGTTCGGGGCCGACGGCCCGCACCATCTTCACCTGCTCCCGCACCGAGATGGGGGGGGCGCCCTTGCGGGTGGGGTAGGCCCCCCAATGGGTGAAGCAGAAGATGGCCAGGTGCTCGATGAGCGCCCCCATGCGGGCGAACTCCACCTGCTCCTCGATGGAGGCGTCGGCGATGTACTCGGGGTGCTGGACGACGATGCGCTCGGCGCCCTCCTCCCGGGCTGTCTCGATCAGCGCCCGCACCTCGCCCGGGTCCAGGTGGCCGGTGCTGAGGCAGACGCCGGCCTGGGCGACGAGGCGGCAGATGGTGCGCACCTCGGGCAGGACCTTCCGGCGCTTCTCGTCGGTGAAGATGGTGATGCCCTTCTCGTCGAGCTTGACCCCGCCGGTCTGCCTCATGCCGGGCAGGTGGGGGGAGCCCACCTTCTTGAGGTGGTTCAGGGCGCTCAGGGTGGGCATCCAGACCATCCGGGCCCCCAGGCGGATGGCGGTGTCCACGGCGAAGGGGTTCAAGCCCCCCACGGCCTGATTCAGGGTGACGCCGCCGTAGACCTCGATGGCGTCCCCCACCGCCCGGCGGACGAGGGGCACCCGCCCCGAGGTGTCCCCGTGGTGGAACTTGAAGGTCACCGCGCGCATCCCCACCGAGGCCGCCCCCTGGGCGCACTCGATGTTGTCCACCAGCCGGGGGAAGAGGCTGGGGGCGGCGTGGATGTGGGTGTCGATGGCCCCCTGGAGGAGCCGCAGATCGCCGCGCACGGAATCTCTCCCGAGTCAGGAATAAGGACGAACCGGCCTAGGCTAGCCCAAGGAGAGGGCGGCGGCAATCGCTCCCTTCCTTCCCCCGGAACGCCGGGGCCGATATAGTATTCCCCTCCGCATCCCCGGAACTCCGCCGAGGCGTTGTCGGGAGACCCCATGCCGCCTGTCATCGACCACCACGCGCACATCAACCTCAACTACGGCCACCGCCACAAGACGGGCGCCGAGGACGTGCTCCGGAGCATGGACGAGGCGGGGGTGGACCAGAGCATCCTCATCGACCTCTCCGCCCTCTACGGGGGCGATTACCGGGCGGGCAACGCCGAGGCGGCCGGGATCGCGGCCCGGCGCCCCGACCGCTTCATGTGCTTCGCCTACCTGCACCCCCCCCTGCACGGGGTCGAGGAGTGCCTCCGGCACGTGGACGAGGCGGTGAAGGAGATGGGCCACCTCGGGCTCAAGCTGCACCCCGTCTCGGACTGCCACCCCGCGAACAGCCGGGAGTACGTCTACCCCATTCTGGAGAGGTGCCGGGAGCTCGGGGTCCCCATCTTCATCCACGCGGGCCACGCCCCCTTCAGCGGGCCCATCCTCTTCGCGGACATCGCCCGCGACTTCCCGGACGTGGACATCATCCTCGGCCACATCGGCCACGCCATGTTCGCCGACGCCTGCTACGTGGCGAAGAAGTACCCCAACCTCTGGATCGACACCTCCATGAACCACGGGGGGCCCCTGCGCAACGCCCTGGCGGCGGTGGGGCCCCGGCGCCTGCTCTACGGCTCGGACAACCCCACCAGCCACCCCATCGCCTGCAAGAGCCTCATTGAGTCCCTGGAGATCACCCGGGAGGAGAAGGACCTCATCCTGGGCGGCAACATCCGCCGCCTCCTGGGGCTGGAGGGGAAGAAGGGGGGACGCAAGTGATCTTCGACACCGCGGTCTGCCTGCGGCATCCCCACCTGCCCCAGGGCCGGGAGGCCGGCGAGATCCTGCGGGCCATGGACGCCGCGGGGGTGGACCGGGCGGCCCTCATGCCCTTCGAGGTCGTCCAGCGCTTCAACTGGCGGGAGGCGAACGAGCGCGTCGCCGCCTTCTGCCGATCCCGCCCGGACCGCTTCCGCGGCTGGGGGACGCTCAACCACTACGACGGGCCGGAGGAGACCGACCGCATCGCCGACCTCGGCCTGCGCGGGGCCCGCATCTTCACCTCCTGGGGCTTCACGCCCGGGACGGGCCTCATCGAACGCTTCTACGTGCCCATCGCGGAGAAGTGCCGGGAGCGGGGGATGCTCTTCTCCATCGAGCACGAGGGCCACATGCCCACCCTGGGGGGGGCGGTCTACAGCGACTGCATCGTGGCGGACGCCCTGCCGGATCGCCCCGTCCTCATGAGCCGCTGCTGGACGTGGGGCTTCTGGCCGGACTACCTGGCCGCGCTCCGGGAGTGCCCGAACCTCGTCATCGAGGTGGGGGTGGCGCCCTCGAGCTGGATCCGCCGGGCGGCCGAGGAGGCCGGGGCGGACCGCATGGTGATGGGCTCCTGGTGGCCCGAGCAGGAGCCCGCCGCCGTCATCGCCCACGTCCGGGGGCTGGGGCTCCCGACGGAGGACGAGGAGAAGATCCTGGGGGGCACGGCGGCACGGCTGTTCGGGAAATAGGGTGGCCGGGGAGGCCTGTCCGTGGGGGCGACCGGCCGGTCGCCCCCACGGCTCGTCGCAGGCCGGAGGGGGAGGGAGAAAATCTCTCCGTGCCGGAACCTGCGCGAAATTGATGCAAGAGGCTCCGGGGAGGAGGGGCCTCTATTCCCGGCGGGGCCGGTGCGCCAGCCCTTCCGGGGGGGGCTCCAGGGAGCGGGGTTCCGGCGGTGTCCGGGGAATTCCGGGACATTCAGGCTCCGAAAATTACCCTTTGCCGCCCCGGCCCCTTGAGGAATTGGCGGTTCCAGGGGTGTTCAGCGAATTCCAGTGTTTTTCAGTGAAAAAATTCGGAGTCCTCGCGGCGAGGAGGTGTCACGTGATCGAGAACATCCACCACTCCTGCATCTGCGTCCGGGACATGGAGCGCTCCCTCGCCCTCTACCAGGGGGTCCTCGGCATGGAGAAGGTGCAGGACACCCACTTCGAGGGGGCGGTGATCGACCGCCTGCTGGAGCTCCAGGGGGCGCGCTTCCGCATCGTCCACCTCAAGGTGGGGGGGGACATCCTCGAATTGATGCAGTTCGAGCGCCCCGCCGGCCAGGACAAGGCGGCGGGCCACATGGTCAACGACCGGGGCCTCACCCACTTCTGCTTCACGGTGAAGGACACGGACGAGGTCTTCCGCCGCCTGAAGGAGGAGGGCCTCGCCTTCACCTGCGACCCGGTCACCACGCCCACCGGGCGCAAGGTGGCCTACTTCCGCGACCCGGACGGGATCCTCGTCGAGATCCTCCAGGAGGCGGGAAGGTAGGGGGGGCGGATGAGGGTAGAGAGATGTTGGCGCATTTCGTAGGGGCGGTTCGCGAACCGCCCCTACAGGGCATCGCGCGGCGGGGTCCGCAGGGGCGAGGCGACTCGACTGAGCTCGCCGAAGTCATGCCTCGCCCCTATTAGGCCAGCGGCTGATGCTCCATCCGGGCGAGGTAGGCCTCGTAGTCGGGCAGCATGCGCTCGTACTCGCCCGCATGAGGTGGGAGGAGATCAGGAAGTCCGCCGTGGCCCGGTCGCAGGCGGCCGGGGCGTTCCAGACCACGGCGATGCGCAGGAGCGCCTTCACGTCGGGGTCGTGGGGCTGGGGCTCGAGGGGGTCCCAGAAGAAGATGAGGAACTCGATCTCCCCCTCGGCGATCTTGGCCCCGATCTGCTGGTCCCCGTAGAGCTCGTGCTGGGCCAGGAGGAGCCGGTTGTAGCGCGCCCACTCGAGGAGGTCCTCCTTCTTGTTGTCGTGGGCCACGAGGGCGATCTTCTTGCGGGGCTTCATTTTCTTGCGGATGTGATCCATCGGGCAGCGCCCTTTCTCCATGCGTGGCGGCCGTACCGCCGGGAGATGATGACCGTTCAGTGTTATGCTTTGATTTCATCCGCGTTACGGGACGGTGAAATGTTGGCCGGCGGCGCCATGGGGGGGAGCGCATGCGCCTGTTCGATCTGAGCGGGAAGACGGCGATCGTCACCGGCGGGACGGCGGGCATCGGCCTGGCCATCGCCCAGGCGCTGGGGGAGGCGGGCGCCCGGGTGGTGCTGGCGGGCCGCTCCGGGGAGAGGGGGAGGGAGGCCGTTGGCAAGCTGACGGGCGCGGGGGTCTCTGCGGAGTTCCGACCCTGCGACGTGACGGACGCCTCCTCCGTGTCGGCTCTGGTGAATGGGGTTGTCACGGAGCACGGGGGCCTTCACGCCATGGTCATCGGCGCGGGGCTCCTCACGGTGAAGCCCGCCCTGGATTTCACCGCCGGGGAGGTGGACGCTCTCCTCGCCGTGCACCTGCGGGGAGGCTTCCTCTGCGCCCAGGCGGCGGCGCGGGCCATGATCCCGAGGGGGGGCGGGAAGATCCTCTTCATCTCCTCCATCCTGGCCGAGCGGGCGGTGCCCAACCAGGCGCCCTACATCGCCGCCAAGGGGGGGATGGTCGCCCGCGACCCGCAGAAGATGGCCGGCGTGCTGGCCCGCACCCCGGCCGGGCGGGCCGGGGAGCCCGAGGACGTGATGGGCGCGGCGGTCTTCCTCTGCGCGCCCGCCTCGGACTACCTCACGGGCCAGCACATCATGGTGGATGGGGGCCGCAGCGCGGGGGCGTGAGGGCCCCCCAGAACAGAAGGCCCCTTCTGGACGGGTGACAATCCGAAGGAAACCCGCCTTTGAGCCGGAATTGGCGTGGAACTCGGGGCGTGGAGGTGTAAATTAAGGGAGTGGGCCCTCCCTTTGATGGGGGAGAAGCTTTGGTTTTTTGAGAATCTGAAGAAAATCCCTGGAAAATTGGGGTCGGCTCTCCCCGGCCGTTTGAGCGGTGGCTAGGGAGGAAGCTACATGGCAAAGGTTTCGGAAAAGGCTACGGCAGAGGAGTTGCTGGCGAAAGCGCAACAGCCCATGAAGGATGCGATCCGCCTGCACTCCCTTTACGGGGGGAAGATCGAGACGGCGCTCAAGTGCCGGGTGAAGGACTGGAACGACTTCGCCATCTGGTACACGCCCGGCGTTTCTGCCCCTTGCCTGGAAATCGCGGCAGACCCCAAGAAAGCCTACGAATACACAAACAAGTGGAACCGGATCGCGGTGGTGAGCGACGGCACCCGCGTCCTCGGGATGGGGGACATCGGGCCCAAGGGGGCGCTCCCGGTCATGGAGGGGAAGTGCCTGCTCTTCAAGTACCTGGGCGGGGTGGACGCGGTTCCCCTCACGCTGGACACGAAGGACCCCGAGGAGATCATCAAGACGGTCCTGCTCCTCCAGCCGGCCTTCGGGGGAATAAACCTTGAGGACATCTCCCACCCCAAGTGTTTCGACATCCTCGACAGGCTGCGCGCGGAGGCCGAGATCTGCGTCTTCCACGACGACCAGCAGGGCACGGCCACGGTGATCCTCGCGGGCCTGATCAACGCCCTCAAGGTCGTGGGCAAGAAGATGAACGAGGTCAAGATCGCCTTCGTCGGGAGCGGCGCCGCCTGCGTGGCCACCGCGCGCCTCCTCTTCGCTGCGGGCGCCCGTCCCGAGCTCACCCTCATGGCGGACAGCAAGGGCATCCTCCACAGGGACCGAAAGGACATCTCGGGCCGGAAGGATGAGTTCAAGCACAAGTGGCACCTCTGCCAGATCACCAACGCCAAGGGCCGCAAGGGCGGCGCCGCCGAGGCCCTCGATGGCGCCGACGTGTGCATCGCGATGTCCAAATCCGAGCCCGGCACCATCAAGCCCGAGTGGGTGCGCAAGATGGCGAAGGACT
>JACPCT010000219.1 GCA_016184445.1 Candidatus Tectimicrobiota bacterium
GGCGGAGACCACCCGGAGGGCGCCCCCGGGGAGCTCCGCCGCTTCCCCCGCGCCGAAGAGCGCCCGGCCCGCCCCGGCGAAGGGCCGCGCCACGCCCGCCGCCGCTTCCCGATCCGCGAAGCCCCGGGAGCGGAGCCACGCGATCATGGGCTTGGCGAAGGCGCAGGCGGGAGCGCCCTCCTCCGCCGGGACGAGGGCGGCCGAGGCGGCGCCCTCGAAGCAGGCGCCGAGGAGGCGGCGCTGGAGGGAGTTCAGGTCGGCGAAGCCGTAGAGGACGGTGGGAACGCCCGGGGGCGAGGCCTCGGCCTCCTCGCAGGCGGCGCGGAGCAGCCCCGGTTCGTCGTAGAGGCCGAGCTTCGCGAGCCGGCCCTCGCAGCCCGCCAGGAGGAGAGCGATCTCCCTCACGCGCTGCACCGCGTCCGCTTCCTTGCTCCGGAAGCGGCGGAGGTCACCCGCGGTGAGCCCGGCCTCGCGCAGGTCGGCGAGGCTGGCGTGGAGGGCCTCGTCGTAGCCCGGCACCCCGGGCGGGGGCTGGAGGCGGCGCAGGCGGGGGCGGCTCTCCCGGAGGAGGCGCGAGGCGAGGGCCGCGCCCGCCCCGGCCGGGAGGGGCTGGAGCCCCTCCCGGCCCAGGCGCGGCCCGGCGATCCGGGCGGCGAGGTCGCGGGGGGTGAGAAAGTCCACCCCGGCGAAGGCGCCCCCGCGCCCGAGGCGCTCCTGGAGGCGGTCGCGCACGAGGTTGGAGATGACGACGACGCGGCGGGGGCGGAAGGGGTCCCCTTCCTCCATCCGGCGGAGGAGGCCGCCCAGCCCGGCCTCCAGCCGGTGGAAGGGGGCGATGTAGAGTTCCCTTGGAGGGGCCGCCGCCATGCCCTGGGCTCCCATCTCGGGGAAGCGCCCCGCCCGGCGGAGGCCTACCCCTCCCGCACGCTCTCGCCGCAGAGCTCCTCCACCGCGAGGAGGCGCGGGGTGAGCCCCTGCTGGTGAGCGTAGAGGACGAGCTTCTCGAGGGTCTTCCGGTTGGCCTGGAGGCCGTAGGGCCAGAAGTTCTCGCCGAAGACGGCCCGGGTCTCGTCCAGGGCGGAGGGCAGGAAGGGGAGCATGGCGGTGTAGGCGCCGGTGTCCCACATGGCCTCCAGGGTCCGGCGCCGCGCCTCGCACATGGCCTTGTAGAGGCTCCTGAGGGCCCAGGGGTGGCGCTCGTGGATCTCCCTGCGCACCACCACGCAGTGCATGGGGGGGTGGATGCCCGTCCGGCGGTAGTACTCGACCTCGGCGGCCTTGTAGTCGGGGAAGAGCCGCTTCACGCGGGGGGAGCCCTTGGCGAAGCAGGCGGGAACCTGGTGGGCCAGGGCGCCCTCCACCTCGCCGGACTCGAGCAGGGCCGAGAGGGTCTGGCCCGGCTTCATGTAGGTGACCTTCATCCCGCGGGGCATCTGGATGGGCACGCGCGGCTGGAGGGCGGCCACCCACTCCACCGACTTGAAGTCGAGGCCGTACTCCTCCGCCAGGATGCCCACGATCCACACCACGGCGGTCATGCCCCACTCGCGGATGGCGACCCGCTTGCCGTTGAGGCCGGAGACCTTCTCCACTCCCGCCTCCGCGTTCGCGTACACCATGGAGTGGCGGAAGGCCCGGCTGGGGAAGGCGGGCATCCCGACGAAGGGGCTCCCGCCCGCCCCCAGGAGGAAACAGTGCGCCCCCATGGACATCTCCGAGCAGTCGAACTCCTGGTAGTTGCACATGCGGTGGAAGATCTCGGTCGGGGGGAGCTCGAGCACCCGGAGGCCGATGCCCTCCGGCTTCACCAGGCCCTTGGCGAGGAAATGGGTGCGGTCGTAGCCGCCGAACGCGCCCGTCAGCTCGAGGTCGGCCATCGCGGCTCATCCTCCTGCGGGAATGGGGTGCGCCCCCGGGATGGGGATAGGCCTCCATCTCTCCCACACATCCCCGCCCAGCGCAAGAAGTGCGAGCGCTGCCCCCGCGGCGCTCCTTGACCCCCTCCCCCGCGCATGGCATGAGGAGGAGACGGGGGGCCCTCCCCCTTTTTCCTTTGTCCCCGAGCGTAGGAGCCCCGCGTGGCCCGGGAGGTTCGGTTCCTGCTCTGCGGCTTCGGGCGGGTGGGGCGCGGCTTCGCCCGCCTGCTGGCCGGGAAGCGGGAGAAGCTGCGCGCCGGCTACGGCCTCGACCTCCGGCTCGCCGGGGTGGGGGAGCTCATGGGGAGCCTCCACCGCCCGGCCGGCCTCGACCCCGGCGCGGCGGCGGACTTCTTCGCGGCCCACAAGGGCTTCGGGGGCCATCCGGCCCTCCAGGCGGGCTGGAAGGGCCTCGACCTCATCGGGAAGGCCGAGGCGGAGCTCCTCGTCGAGGCCACCCCGACCGACATCCGCACCGGGGAGCCCGCGCTCGGCCACATCCGCGCCGCGCTCGCCAAGGGGATGCACGTCGTGAGCGCGAACAAGGGGCCCTTCATCCGGAACTTCGGCGAATTGCGCGCCCTCGCGGCGGAGCGCGGGGCCTCCCTCAAGCTCTCGGCCGCGGCCGCGGCGGCGCTGCCCACCCTGGACGTGGCCCAGACCTGCCTCGCCGGGGCCGAGATCCGCGCCATCGAGGGGGTGCTGAACGGGACCTCGAACTTCATCCTGACCCGGATGCGCGGGGGGATGGACTACGCCTCGGCCCTCGCCGAGGCCCAGCGCATGGGCATCGCCGAGGCCGACCCCACCCTCGACGTGGAGGGCCACGACACCGCGAACAAGCTCGCCCTCATCGCCAACGTCTGCATGGGCTCGGAGCTCCGGCCCGAGGACGTGGACCGCACCGGCATCACCGGCCTCGCGGGGGAGCAGATCCGCGAGGAGGCCGCGCGGGGGCGCGTGATGCGGCTGGTCGGGCGGGCCGAACGGGGGGAGAATGGACGGGTGCGGGCCCGGGTGGCCCCCGAGGCCCTGCCCCCAGACCACCCCCTCGCCGCCGTGGATGGGGCGGAGAAGGGCATCACCTACGTCACCGACACCATGGACCGGGTCACCGTCCTGGGCGGGAAGAGCGACCCGAGGGGGGCGGCCGCCGCCCTCCTGAAGGACCTCATCAATATCTACCGCGCGCCCTAGACCGGCGCATGGGCTACCGCGCTCCGTAAGCCAGCGCGGGCATCCACCGCGCCCCAGGGGGCGCAGGCGAGGGAACGGCATGCCCCAGAACAACGCAGACCTCATCGTCCGCATGCTCAAGGCCGCCGGGATCACCCACGGCTTCGGGATCCCCAGCGGGAATGTGCTGCCCTTCATCGAGTCCATGCGGAAGGGCGGCATCGCGTTCGTGCTCGTGGCCCACGAGGGCTCGGCCGGCTTCGCGGCCGACGTGATGGGGAGGCTCACCGGCGCCCCCGGCTTCTGCATCGCCACCCTGGGCCCGGGGGCCACCAACCTGACCACGGGCGTCGGGGACGCCTACCTCGATCGCTCCCCCCTCATCGCCCTCACCTGCAACATCAACACGGATCAGATCGGCCGCCGCATCCAGATGTACATCGACCACCACGCCCTCTTCGGCCCCATCACCAAGGCGAGCTATCCGCTGCGCAAGGGCCGCATCGCCTCGACGGTGGAGGAGGCCCTGCGCGTCGCACTCAGCGAGCCGCACGGCCCGGTGCACCTCGACCTGCCCGAGGACGTCGCCCTCGCCCCCGCGGCCGAGGAGGCGCTCCCCGTCCCCGCCGGCCGGGGCTGCCACCCGGCGCCCGAGGCCGCCTTCCAGAAGCTGGCGGAGCTCCTGGCGGGGGCCAAGCGCCCCGCCGCCGTCATCGGGGCCTCCGCCATGCGGATGAAGCGGCCCGGGCTGCTGCGCGCCTTCGTCGAGCGTCACCAGCTCCCCTTCGCCTCCACCACCATGGCCAAGGGGATGATCGACGAGGACCACCCCCTCTCCCTCGGGTGCATCGAGCGGGCGCGGCGCCAGGTGTCAAGGACGTCCCCCTCGTGAGCGTGGACATCGAGCCCGCCGACACGGGCGGCAAGGTGAAGGTGGCCCACGAGGTGGTGGGGAACCTCGACGCCTCCCTCGAGCGGATGGCCGGCCTCACGCCCGGCAGGCACGAGTGGCCCTCGGACGCGGCGCTCCGCCAGAAGGAGAAGTTCCAGCGCTCGCTCAGGCCCTCCACCCCGCGCTTCTCGCCCCACCAGGCGATTGACGTGGTGCGCGCCGTGCTGCCCCGGGAGGGCATCCTCACCTTCGACGTGGGCGCCCACACCCACCAGATCGCCAGCCAGTGGACGGCCCACGCCCCCCGCACCTTCCTCATCACGAACGGCTGGTCCTCCATGGGCTTCGGCATCCCGGCGGGCATCGCGGCCAAGCTGGCCCGGCCCGAGGTCCCGGCCGTGACCGTCGTCGGGGACGGCTGCTTCCAGATGACCTGCGGCGAGGTGGCCACCGCCAAGCGGCTGGGGATCGCGCTCCCGATCGTCGTGCTGAACGACCAGTGGCTCTCCCTCATCCAGGTGAAGCAGGAGCGCCGCAGCTTCGAGGTGTACGGCACCTCGCTCGAGCGGGGGAAGGCGGCCGTGCCCGCCGGGACGCCGGATCACTACTTCGGGGTGCCCGCGGTGGGGGTGGAGGGCCCGGAGGAGCTCGAGCGGGCGCTCAGGAAGGCCCTCCAGGCCTCCGGCCCGACCGTCATCGAGGCCCGGGTGGACGCCGGCCACTACATGGAGACGGTGTACGACTGAGGGAGGGCCCTGTGATCCCGGCCGCCCCGGAACCAGAAATCGACCGTCCCATCGAACCAGTAGAGGATGCGGGTTTCCGCCCTTATTTGGCTCCTCACAAGAATCTGTGCGCGAGTTGGGGTTCGGGGAGCTTGCCGAGGCGGTGGTAGAGGG
>JACPCT010000220.1 GCA_016184445.1 Candidatus Tectimicrobiota bacterium
GCGCCACGGCTGGCGCACCCCCGCCCAGGTGCGGGCGGAGAAGCTCGGCCTGCTCGGGCAGGCCGCATGAGAGGGAATACCATCAACTTCGTGTCCAACAAACCGGGGGCGGTACAGGTGAGATATACGAGTCGATGAATATTATAAATGACGTTTATGTCTTCTTGGGTTTTCAAGCACCCTTTGAGGCGATGGCAAATGATTGGAAATCGCAATAATAACCAGACAGAAGCGTATTCTCTTCCCGGCTAATAGAGTCCTCTCCCCTACCCCTCCTCTATCTCCCGCCGCATCCGGATGTGGGAGGGGGGCGCGTAGCGCGCCATCGCGCCGAGGAGGGCGGCGGGATCGGCCTCGGCGCTGAAGAGATCCAGGTTCTCGGGCTGGACGAAGCCCTCCGCCGAGGCGTGGCGCAGGAAGGCGAGCAGGCCCTCGAAGTAGCCCCCGGCGTTCAGGAGGCCCACGGGCTTGGCGTGGTAGCCGAGCTGGGCCCAGGTGATCATCTCCATGGTCTCCTCGACGGTGCCGAGCCCGCCGGGGAGGGCGATGAAACCGTCCGAGAGGCGCTCCATCAGGGCCTTGCGGGCGTGCATGGACCTCACGATGCGCAGCTCGCTCACCCCCTCGTGGGGGGGCTCGACGTCCATCAGGCTGTCCGGGATGACGCCAATCACCTCGCCGCCCCCCGCGAGGGCGGCGTCCGCCACCGCGCCCATCAGGCCGTTGCGCCCGGCCCCGTAGACCAGCCCGATCCCCCTCCCCGCGAGCAGCCGGCCCAGCTCCGCCGCCGCCTCGCGGTAGCTGGGCCGCCCGCCCGCCTTCGAGCCGGCGAAGACGCATATCCGCTTCAAGCGAGTCCCTCCCGGGTGCCGCCCGCGCCGCCCTCGGTTACAATACCGGAACGGATCGGCTCAGCGAAACCGCGCGCGAGAAGGAGGGGACCCGTGCCAGGCCCGCTCGAGGGGGTGAGGGTGCTCGACCTGACCCGGCTGGTCTCGGGGGGGCTCTTCGGAATGCTCCTCGCCGACGCCGGGGCCGAGGTGGCCAAGGTGGAGGCCCCCGGGCGGGGGGACACCCTGCGGGCCTGGAGCCCCGCCTGGTGGAAGGTTTACGGCCGGGGCAAGAAGTCCCTCACCCTCGACCTCGGCCGCCCCGAGGGCCAGGAGGTGCTGCGCGGGCTGGCCGCGAGGGCGGACCTCCTGGCGGAGAACTTCTTCGCCGGGAAGCTCGAGTCCTGGGGGCTCTCCCCCGAGGCGCTGCTGCGGATCAACCCCCGCCTCGTCATCCTGCGCATCTCGGGCTGGGGGCAGGCGGGCCCCTACCGCGGCCGCCCGGGCTTCGGCACCATGGTGGAGGGGATGTCCGGCTTCGCGGCCATGAACGGCTTCCCGGGCTCGCCCCCCCTGCTCCCCCCCTTCCCCCTCGCCGACATGACGGCCGCCCTCTACGGGGTGGCCGCCGCCATGTTCGCCCTCTACCGGCGGGACGCGCGGGGGGGCGCGGGCCAGGTCATCGACCTCGCCCTCCACGAGCCCCTCTTCGGCATCCTGGGGCCCCTCGCGGCGGACTTCCTCCTCTACGGCCGGAAGCGCCCCCGCACCGGGAACCGCTCCCTCACCTCCGCCCCGCGCAACTGCTACCCCACCCGGGACGGCCGCTGGGTCGCCATCTCGGCCTCCACCCAGCCCATGGCCGAGCGGCTCTTCCGCGCCATCGGGCGCGAGGACCTGATCGCCGACCCGCGCTTCGCGGACAACACGGCCCGCCTCGCCCACGTGGAGGCCCTGGACGCCCTCCTCGCCGGGGAGATCGCCGCGCGCACCTGCGAGGAGAACCTGCGGCGCTTCGAGGCCGGAGGCGTCACGGCCAGCCCCATCTACGACATCGAGGACATCCTCGCCGACCCCCACTTCCAGGCCCGCGGGCTCATCCGCCACGTGCCCGACCCGGACCTCGGCTCGGTCCCCATGCACGGGGCCTTCCCCCGGCTGTCGGCCACCCCGCTCGACATCCGCTGGGCGGGCCCGGCCCTGGGGGCCCACACCGAGGAAGTGCTCTCCGCGTGGGCAGGGCTCTCCCCCGGCCGGGTCGCCGAGCTGCGCCGGATGAACGCCGTTTGAGCGGGCGAGGCGGCGCCGTTTCGGATATGATTCCCCTATCCGAATCCAAGGGGGCTGAACCCCCGGGGGGTCCCCCGGGGGCAGCTTTAACGCCATGCGTCCGGGAGAGAATCCCATGAATCCGGCTGCCCAGGCCGCCAAGACGGGGAGGACGCGCGTCGCCCCGGTGACGGTGATCCGCTTCGCCGAGCTGGTGCCCAGCTGGGGCCTGGACCCCCTCAACCTGAAGGAGGGCAACCACCGGGCCTCCTACCGCTACATCGGCGGGCCCCCGGGCGCGAATCCCCCCGCCCCGCTGCCGGGCTGGGACTTCGCCAACGGGGTCGTGATGGCCCCTCCGGGGAACGGCGAGCCGCTCCACGACCACCACTGCGAGGAGTGCTTCATGGTCTGGGATGGCCGGTTCGAGGTCTACTGGGAGGACGCGAAGACCCGGGCGCGGAAGAGCGCCGTCCTGGGGAAGTACGACGTGATCCGCTTCCCCGCCGGGGTCATGCGCGGCTACCGCAACGCGGGCCAGGAGGACGGCTACCTCTACTTCATCCACGGGGACGGGGAGTACCGGCCACCCGTCTGGCACGAGAGCCTGCGGGGGGACCTCCCCCCCGGCGCCCGCTTCGAGCCCTACGTCCGCGCCCCCGCCTGCGACCCGGCCACCCAGATCGTGCGCTACGAAGACTGCCAGATGAACTGGAACGTCTACCACGAGGCCAAGCTGCCCCAGGGCAAGCGCGGCATCCGCCGCTACGTGGGCAGCGTGGGGGGCGAGCGCGAGGCTGAGGGCCCGCCTCCCTCCCTGGGCGACGGCGAGGTGTCCTTCGTCATCAACGAGAACCGGACGGGCTCGGGCGCGCCGCTGCACGACCACCCCGACCTCGAGGAGATGTTCATCCCCGTGGAGGGCCGCTTCGCCGTGCACTGGCTCGATGCCCGGGGGGAGCTCCGCCAGGCGGTCCTGGACCCCTGGGACGCCTGCTGGGTGCCTCCCGGGGTGCAGCGGGGCTTCCGCAACGCGGGCCGCGAGTGGGGCAAGCTCCACGTCGTCCAGGGCCAGCCGGGTGCCCCGCCCCCGGAATACCACCAGGACTACTCCGCGCTGCGGGGGTAGGGGCGTATTGCAATACGCCCCTACGGATTGGAGGCGCGCGTCCGCGGGGGCGACCGGCCGCCCGCCCCTGCACGCGTGAGAGGCGCTGGGCCGCCGGCCCCTAGCCCCAGGCGAAGAGCGCCACCGCGAGGGCCGCGAAGAGGACGCCCGCCCCCTTGCGCGGGGTGAGGCGCTCGCCCAGGAAGGCGGCCGCCAGCAGCCCCGTCAGGACGAAGCTGAGCTGGGCGATGGGGGCCACCACCACGGCCTCCCCGTGGGTGAAAGCCACCGCGAGGGAGACGTAGCTCGCCGAGGTGAGCACCCCGCACGCGAGGGGCACCCACAGCGGGGGCCCCCGGCGGGGGATGGGGTCCCGCCGCCAGAGGGCGAAGGGCACGGCGGCCAGGGTCACGCCCATGCCCTGGGCTGCGGCGATGGCCGCGGGCGGGGCGGCGAGGCGCAGGGCCAGCTTGTAGAACAGCCCGATGAGGCCGAACAGGCACATGGCCGAGACCGCGAGGACGAGCGCCCGGCGGTCCCCCCCGGAGGCGATCACCCCGCCGCCCCCGGCGAGGATGGCCAGTGCCGCGAGCGCGAGCCCCGCCCCCTTGGCCCAGGTCAGGCCCTCCCCCAGCAGGGCGATGGTCAGCGCCGCCGTCACCGCGAAGTTGAGCCGCACGATGGGGACGAGGGCCACCGCCTCCCCCCGCCGCATGGCCAGCAGGAGGAACAGGAAGGCCGTGA
>JACPCT010000221.1 GCA_016184445.1 Candidatus Tectimicrobiota bacterium
GGCCATCCACGCCGAGGCCCACGCCGAGCTCCAGAAGCTCGCCGAGACGGCGGACATCCCCGTGACCTTCACCCTCCTGGGTGCGGGCTCCTTCCCCAGCGCGCACGAACTCTCCCTCGGCATGCTGGGCATGCACGGCACGGCCTATGCCAACTACTCGATCTGCGAGTGCGACCTGCTCCTCGCCGTGGGAGCGCGCTTCGACGACCGGGTGACGGGCAAGGTCTCGGAGTTCGCCCCGCGGGCCAAGATCGTCCACATCGACATCGACCCCACCGCCATCGGCAAGAACAAGCAGGCCGACATCCCCGTGGTGGGCGACGCGCGCCTCGTGCTCCACGAGCTCAACAAGCTCGTGAAGGCCCAGAAGCGCCCCCTCTGGCGCAAGCGGGTGGAGAAGCTGAAGGGGGAGTTCCCCATCCTCTTCGACTCCCAGAAATCGCCCATCAAGCCCCAGGAGGCCATCCTCACCCTCAGCCAGGAGGTGGGCGAGCGGGCCGTCATCACCACCGAGGTGGGCCAGCACCAGATGTGGGCGGCCCAGTTCTACAACTTCACCTTCCCCCGCCAGTTCATTTCCTCGGGGGGGCTCGGCACCATGGGGTTCGGCTTCCCGGCCGCCATCGGCGCCTCCCTCGCCCGCCCCGACAAGCTGGCCATCGACATCGCCGGGGACGGGAGCTTCCAGATGGTCATGCAGGAGCTGGCCACCGCGGTGCAGTACCAGATCCCGGTCAAGGTCTTCCTGCTGAACAACGCCACCCTCGGCATGGTCCGCCAGTGGCAGGACCTCTTCATGGACCGCCGCTTCAGCGAGGTGGGCTTGGAGGTCTCGCCCGACTACGTCAAGCTGGCCGAGGCCTTCGGCGCCTCGGGCCTGCACATCACCGACCGGGAGGAGCTGCGCCCCGCCATCCGGAAGATGATCGAGACGCCGGGGCCCTTCATCCTCGACGTGGTGGTGGACCCGGACGAGCTCGTCTTCCCGATGGTGCCCGCCGGCGCGGCGATCAAGGACATGATCGTCCGCGACGGCCGCAAGCGCAGCCTCAGCGGCAAGCTGAGCGCTTTGCCGGACAACTAGGAGAGAAAACCATGGAGATGACCGGCGCCCAAATCGCCATCGAGGAGCTCAAGGCGGGCGGGGTGGAGATCGCCTTCGGCATCCCCGGCGGCGCAATCATGCCGTTCTACGACGACCTGCTGAAGGCGAACTTCAAGCACATCCTCACCCGGCACGAGCAGGGGGCGGCTCATATGGCCGACGGCTACGCCCGCGTCAGCGGCAAGGTGGCCCTCGTGGTGGCCACTTCGGGACCCGGCGCGACGAACCTCATCACCGGCCTCCTCACGGCCCAGATGGACTCCGTCCCTCTCATCGCCGTCACCGGGCAGGTGTCCACCCCGATGTGACGAAGTACAACTGGCTCATCAAGGACGTGCGCCAGATCCAGGGGGTCATCCGCGAGGCCGTCCGCGTGGCCACCGGCGGGAGGCCCGGGCCCGTGCTCGTGGACATCCCCAAGGACATCCAGACGGCGCGCACGGAGTACAACCCCCAGGCGCCGGTCCGGGGCCCCCTCCCCGCCGTGCGGCAGATGCCCGAGCCGGACGCGAAGGCCATCGAGAAGCTCATCGAGGCCATGGAGCGGGCCGAGCGGCCCGTCATCCTGGCCGGGGCGGGCATCATCAAAGCGGGTGCCTCGGCCGAGCTCGCCCAGTTCGCCCGGCACGCCCAGATCCCGGTCATCAACACCCTGCTGGGCATGGGCGGTTTCCCGGGGACGGACCCCCTCTTCCTCGGCATGCCCGGCATGCACGGGACGGCCTACGCCAACTTCGCCCTCTGCGAGTGCGACCTGCTCATCAACCTCGGCGCCCGCTTCGATGACCGCGTCACGGGCAAGGTCTCGAGCTTCTGCCTCAAGGCCGTCATCGTCCACGTGGACATCGACGCCGCCGAGATCGGCAAGCGGGTGAAGACCCACATCCCCATCCTCGGGAACGTGCGGGACGTGCTCCGCAGCCTCAACCAGCAGGTGAGGCCCGTCGAGCGGCGCGCCTGGATCGGCCAGGTGGAGGCCTGGAAGCGCGACTACCCCCTCCAGTACGGCTGGGACGGGAGCGTCAAGCCCCAGTACGTCATCGAGCAGATCCAGGAGATTACCGGGGGGGACGCCCTCTTCGCCACCGGCGTCGGCCAGCACCAGATGTGGGCGGCCCAGTTCCTCCGCTTCAACGAGCCCCGGGCCTTCGTCAGCTCGGGCGGCCTGGGCACCATGGGCTTCGGCCTCCCCGCCTCGATCGGCGCCAAGTTCGGCCGCCCGGACAAGGAGGTCTGGCTCATCGACGGGGACGGCAGCTTCGCCATGACCCTCGTCGAGCTCGCGACCGCCGCCATGTACAACGTGCCGGTCCGGGCGGTCATCCTGAACAACGCCTTCCTCGGCATGGTGCGCCAGTGGCAGGAGCTCTTCTTCGGCAAGCGCTACTCCCACTCGCACTACCCCACGAACCCCGACTTCGCCAAGATCGCCGAGGGCTACGGGGTCAAGGGCTTCTCGGTGCGGGACGTGGACCAGGTGCGGAGCGTCCTCGAGCAGGCGGCGGACCACGACGGCCCCGTGGTGATGGACTTCCACGTGAACCCCGAGGAGAACGTCTGGCCCATGGTCCCCGCGGGCGCCGGGAACGACGAGATGCAGCTCGCGCCGCCCGCGCCGGAGAGCGCCCGATGAGGCAGATCTACTCCATTCTCGTCAACAACCACCCGGGCGTCCTCTCCCATGTGGCGGGGTTGTTCACGCGCCGGGGCTACAATATCGAGAGCATCGCGGCCGGCCCCACCGAGGACAGCGAGGTCACCCGCATCTCCATCGTGGCCTTCGGCGAGCAGCACGAACTCGAGCAGATCGCCAAGCAGCTGCGCAAGCTCTACGACGTCCGGGACGTCCAGCAGGTATCCTACACCCGCTCGGTCACGCGGGAACTCCTGCTCGCCACCATCATGGCCGGCCCCGAGAAGCGCGGCGAGGTGTTCCAGCTCGCCAACGCCTTCGGTGCCAACGTCGTCAGCATCGCGGACGACAGCGTCACCCTCGAGGCGAGCGGCAACGACCAGAAGATCCGCACCCTGCTCAAGAGCTTCGAACGCTACGGCATCGCCCAGGTGGCGCGGACGGGCATGATCGCCCTCCCCTACAGCGGCATGCCCTCCGACTGGGAGCCCCTGGCCTGATGAGCACGGAGGAGAAGAACGGCGGCCCGAGCCACACCATCGCCGTTCTCGTGGAGAACAAGTTCGGCGTCCTGGCCAAGGTGGCGGGCCTCTTCAGCGCGCGGGGCTACAACATCGACAGCCTCTCGGTCGGCGTCACCCAGGACCCGACCGTCTCGCGCATCACCCTCGTGACGCGGGGGGACGAGCGCATCCTCGAGCAGATCCGCAAGCAGCTCAGCAAGCTCATCGACACCATCAAAGTGATGGACATGGTCAGGGAGGACACCGTCCAGCGCGAGATGATGCTGGTCAAGGTGGCGGCCCCCCGCAGCGCGCGGGCCGAGATCCTCCAGATCGTCGAAGTCTTCCGGGCGCGCATCGTGGACCTCTCGGCCGAGACCCTCATCATCGAGATCACGGGCGATGACGGGAAGATCGGTGCCTTCCTCGAGCTCCTCGCTCCCTTCGGCCTCAAGGAAATCGCCCGGACGGGCAAGGCCGCCCTCAGTCGCGGCCCCAAGACCCTCAAGAGCACCAAGGGCTGACCGCCGTGGCCGACCCCTCCCGACGGCCGCCCGTGGCCCGCGAGGGCTGGGGCTTCGTCGCCGCCTTCCTCCTCCTCGCCCTGGCCTCCGCCTACTGGGAGGGTTGGGCCTGGACCGGCATCTTCGGTGCCCTCACCCTGATGATCGCCGGCTTCTTCCGCGACCCGGAGCGCACCCCCCCCCAGGAGCCGGGCGCCGTCCTGGCCCCGGCGGACGGGCGCGTGGTCTCGGTCGAGACCCTGGATTCGGGCGGGAGCGCCATCCGGATCTTCCTCTCGCCCCTGGACGTGCACATCAACCGCTCGCCCGTCGCGGGCCAAGTGGCCCGCGCCGAATACCGCGAGGGACGCTTCCTGGCCGCCTACCGGCCGGAGGCCTCCGGCGTCAACGAGCAGAACGCCCTCGACATCCAGACCGTCTCGGGCGAGAATTTCCGGGTGGTGCAGATAGCCGGCGTCCTCGCCCGCCGGATCGTATGCTGGTGCAAGGCGGGGGATGAGCTCCGCGCGGGCGACCGCATCGGGCTCATCCAGTTCGGGTCGCGGACGGACCTATACCTCCCCCCCGGCTACGCGCCCTGCGTCCAGGCCGGGGCGAAGGTTCGCGGAGGAGAGAGCATCGTTGCAAGAGCACTTTCGCGATAAGTTCCGCGGGCGGTTCCGCCGCTCCAGGAGGCGCCGGGGCAGGGGCTCCCTCAAGCGGGGCATCTTCCTGCTCCCGAACCTCCTGACCACGGGAAGCCTCTTCGTCGGCTTCTACGCCATCATCGCGTCCATCCAGGGACAGTACTGGCATGCCTCGCTGGCCATCCTCGCCGCAATCGTCCTCGACGGGATGGACGGCACGGTCGCCCGCCTCACCAAGAGCGCGAGCCCCTTCGGCCTCCAGTACGACTCCTTGTGCGACCTCACCGCCTTCGGCCTTGCGCCGGCCGTCCTCGTCTACAACTGGGCGCTGGCCCCCTTCGGCCGCTTCGGGTGGCTGGCGGCTTTCGTCTTCGTCGCCTGCGGGGCGCTGCGGCTCGCGCGCTTCAACGTGCTGGCCCAGAGCGGCGAGGGCACGAACGACTTCCGCGGCCTGCCCATCCCGGCGGCGGCGGGCATGCTGGCCTCCACGGTCTATCTCGCCGAGGACTTCCACCTCCAGGCGCTCTTCCCCCATGCCCTCATCGCGGCAGTCGCCTATGTCCTCGCCTTCCTCATGGTGAGCACCATCCGCTACCGCAGCTTCAAGAACCTGAGCGTTCCCCTGAAGCGCCCCTTCCGGGCCCTGGTGGGGGCGGTGCTGGCCCTGTTCGTGGCGGCCGCCGCGCCCCAGGTGGTCGCCTTCGCCGTAATGGCGGGATACGCGGCCTCGGGACCGCTGCTGCTCCTCCTCCGCGTGCGGCGGCTGAAAGATCGCGCCTCCCGCCCCGAAGAAGCCTCTCCCCCCGCCCCC
>JACPCT010000222.1:0-2197 GCA_016184445.1 Candidatus Tectimicrobiota bacterium
CGGGTAGGTCTGGATTACTCAAGAAAACAATCCTTTTGGAGGGCAGCTTGGAGATGAGGGATCAGGGGCGGGGCATCAAGCGCCGGATGGTGTGGCATCAAAGCCTGGTGAGCCGCTGTCTTCACACGCTTGGTTATAAAGAAAGGGGGCGGGTGGTGTCAAGCAGGGTCTTAGACGCCCCGGCTAGCGGATGGGGACCGCTCTCCGCCCCGGTCCTTTTTCGCCGGCGGTCCCGCCTCCTCCCCGAAGGCCAGGGGGAGTTGCCCGGCGGGCTGGGACCTTGTTTCCTTGGCGGGACGGGGAGCGGGCGCAGCGCCCGGGGGGCGCCGCCTGGGTGGTCCGCTCTTTCCCGGTGGAGAGGGGAGAGAGGCGGGCGGGGTGTCGGGGAAGAGGGAGCCCTCGCCGGGGAGGGTCCAGCGGGGCCGCCGGGGGGGGCCCGGGGCCGGATCCGGCGGGGCGGCGGCAGGGACCTGCTGGGCCGCTTCGCGGGCTTTTTCGAGGGCGGCGGGCAGATCGCCGGGGGGCGGGGCCCAGCGCTCCTCCTCCGGGGAGGAGCCCACCAGCCGGCCCGGGCCGTAGAGCTTGGCCTTCAGGTCCTCGATCCGGCTGTAGAAGCCGGGGCTGTGGGGGGTGCCGGGGAGGCGGAAGTGCTTCCTGTCGAGGTGGTGCATGAACTCGTGGAGGAGGGTGTCGAGGAAGGTCTTGGCCGCCACCACCTTCTCCCGGATGGCGGTGAAGTGGGCGATCTGGATGAGTTGTTCCTCGAAGTGGTAGACCCCGTAGAGCTTCGCGGCCAGCTTGCCCCTCCGCAGGGTGTGGGGCTGGGGGGTCTCGATCACGCGCAGGCGCACGGGCGGGATGCGCATCCTCTGGCAGATGGCGTTCAGGAGGCGCTGGCCAAGGGCCTCGCGCTCGGGGGCGCGCTGGCTCCCGAGGAGGCGGGCGGCGAGGGCGCGCTCCTCCGCCCCGGGATGGTAGGAGGTCCCCAGGATCTTGGTGGACCGGATGAACTCGGGGCTATCGCGGCGCCTGCGCATCTCAGGGAGCCCCCGGGCGGGCGGAGGCCATTATAGCGGCTCCTCTCCCGCCGGGCGAGGGCCCGGGCGGGCGCGGACGTGAAATTCTTGACACCCGGGGGGGCGGGTGCTAGCGTCCGGCGCGAATTCCTCCCCTCGCAACTTTCCGTGCGGGCGGCTCGTTCCAGGGACAGAAGGAGAGGCCGGATGGTGAATTATCCCACGTGGGCGCGCGGCGGGATGATGGTGGACTGGGAACAGCGCATCGACTTCGGCCGCATGCGCCGCGAGCGCGTCGCCAAGACCCAGGCGGCCATGAAGCAGGCGGGCATCGACGCCCTCATCCTCTGGAAGGACGAGAACGTCCGCTACCTCACCAGTGCCCGCGTCATCATGATCCAGTTCCGCTCCGCGACCACCTACGGCGTGCTGCTGACGCAGGACGACGGGCCCACCCTGCTCGCCTCCTCGGGGGAGGCCCACCGCGTCCAGGAGTGCATGCCCTGGATCAAGGACTACATCCCCATCGGCATCCTCGAGGAGCCGGGCCTGGTGGAGAACACGGTGCGCGATGAGATCGTGCCCCGGCTCAAGAAGTGGGGGGTGGCGGACAAGAAGATCGGCCTCGACCTCCACACGTTCATGCAGCGCCGGGCCCTCGACAAGCACCTCCCCGAGGCCGAGTTCGTGGACGGGGAGCGGTTCATGTACATGAGCCGGGTCCAGAAGACCCCGGACGAGGTGGCCTGCCTCCTTGAGGCCTGCGCCGTGGCCGACGCCGTCACCCAGACCGCCCTCGACACCGTGCGCCCCGGCCTCCGGGAGTTCGACGTGGCCGCCGAGGCCATGAAGACGCTGTTCACCCACTGCGGGGAGTTCGCCCACCTGGCCTCCCCCTTTGTGGCCTCGGGCGAGCACATGGCGCCCCCGACCCGCTTTCCCACCGACAAGATCATCCGCAACGGGGACATCGTCTTCATCGACATCGGGGCCTGCTGGAACGGCTACTTCGGCGACTGCGGCCGCGCCACCCTGGCGGGGGGGCCACCCCACCCGATGCAGCAGAAGGTCTACACCACCGTCTACAAGTCCCTGAAGCGGGGGATCGCCAAGATGCGCCCCGGCTGCACCAACGACGACTCGGCCAAGGAGTTTCTGGAGGTCGCCCGCTCGGCCGGGCT